>JAEZEM010000088.1 GCA_023417745.1 Pseudomonadota bacterium | reverse complement strand
AAAGCGGCGATCTGGCCGACGTGGCCTACGTGCTCAAGGAACTGCTGCTCATTGGCCAGAACAAGGAACTGTCCTTTGGCGAGCGCCGGCTCCTGGAACAGGCCACCAGCCTGCTCACCCTGGAACTGGCCCTGGCCCTGGACAAGGACCAGCAGGACATCAAGGACGTGATCAACGAGATCTTCGCCGACGTCCTGCAACCCAAACCCGAAGAATAGGACCGCGATCCCAAGACTTTGGGCCGCCATGGGCCGACCCGCCCTTGACACCTCCGCGAAAAAGTATATGGATCGTTCCAGGCCGTTGCCGGCCTATCCTCCACTTGCCTTGGCCCCCGTAACATAGCGAGTCGCCCGCTCCTCCATAGGGGCGCGGACGCGACGAACTCACGCTGCATCGGGTTTTCACACACTATCAATATGCGCATTTCAGCGCCGGGCTATTTCTGTGAGCAATGCACCCAAACGCCGCGGGCGAAATCCTCAGCCGGCCCCTGCACCCGTGCTTTCCGATCCCATCGAAAGCGACGACATCCTGCAACCCGCCGCTGTAAAGTCCAGTCTCATGGAGGGCAACTCCATGAACCTTTCCGAGCTCAAGCTCAAGAGCATGCCCGAGCTCATGGACCTGGCCGTCCAGTACAACGTCGAAAACCCCAACGGCATGCGCAAGCAGGAGCTCATCTTCGCTCTGCTGCAAAGCTGCGCCTCCCAAAATGGGGCCATATTCGGCGAAGGCGTGCTGGAGATACTGCCCGACGGCTTCGGGTTCCTGCGCTCGCCCATGTACAGCTACATGCCCGGCCCTGACGACATTTACATTTCCCCCTCTCAGATCCGCCGGTTCGGCCTGCGCAAGGGCGACGTCATCTCGGGCCAGATCCGGCCGCCCAAGGAAGGCGAACGCTACTTCGCCTTGCTACGGGTCGGCGAGATCGGGTTCGCGCCGCCCGAAGCCTCGCGAAACCTCGTGCTCTTCGATAACCTGACCCCGCTGTATCCCGACCAGCGCTTCATCATCGAAAACGGCGCCGAAAACTACGCCTCCCGGGTCATTGATCTCCTCGCTCCCATCGGGCATGGCCAGCGCGGCATCATCGTCGCCCCGCCCCGCACCGGCAAGACCATGCTCCTGCAGACCATCGCCAACTCCATCAGCGCCAACCGCCCCGACGTCTTCCTCATCGTGCTCCTCATCGACGAACGCCCCGAGGAAGTCACGGACATGGAGCGCACGGTCAAGGCCGAGGTCGTTTCCTCCACCTTTGACGAGCCGCCCCAGCGCCACGTGCAGGTGGCCGAAATGGTCATCGAAAAGGCCAAGCGCCTGGTCGAACGCAAGATCGACGTGGTGATCCTGCTTGATTCCATCACCCGCCTGGGCCGCGCCTACAACGCCGTCACCCCGTCCTCGGGACGCGTGCTGTCCGGCGGCCTCGACGCCAACGCCCTCCAGCGGCCCAAGCGCTTTTTCGGCGCCGCCCGCAACATCGAAGGCGGCGGCTCGCTGACCATCATCTCCACGGCCCTTATCGACACCGGCTCCCGCATGGACGAAGTCATTTTCGAAGAGTTCAAGGGCACCGGCAATATGGAAATCTACCTGGACCGCCACTTGTCCGAGAAGCGCGTCTTCCCGGCCATCGACATCAACCGGTCCGGCACCCGCAAGGAAGAGTTGCTCCTTGATCCCGACGTCCTTAACCGCGTCTGGATTCTGCGCAAGCTCCTGGCGCCCATGAGCCCCATCGACTCCATGGAGTTTCTCCTGGGCAAGATGCGCGGCACCAAAAGCAACCGCGAGTTTCTTGACCTCATGAACCGGTAGCCGCCGGCTCCCCCCTTCCCGACCACGAAGGCGGATCGCCCCATGCGGCGGTCCGCCTTTTTTCGTGCCCCGAACCGGGCGTACGCGGACTGGCGGCCCCGCCGACGCCGCCTCCCGGGCAACCGCCGGCGGACCGCCAACCCCTCAGCTGCCGCGAGCGCTCGCCCGCTGGGGCCACGTCTTGCCCGCGCCGGCCTTAGGCCCCGCACACGGCCGGCCGGTTGAACAGGCAATAGGTGTTTCTGCCCGAGGCCTTGGCCGCGTAAAGCGCCTGATCGGCCCGGGAAAGCAGTTCATCCGGGACGGCGGCATCCTGGGGCGCAAAGGCGATGCCGATGCTGACGCCGATGGAAACCATCGCCTCTCCCAGGCAAAACGGCTCGGCAATGGCGGCGATGAGCCGCCTGGCCAACCCGGTCGCCTCGGCGCATCCCGCTTCGAGCAGCGCAGCGAATTCGTCGCCGCCCAGGCGAGAGACCGCGTCGTCGGCCCGCAACACGGCCCGAAAACGCGCCGCTGCCTCGCGCAGCACCGCGTCGCCGGCCTGATGCCCCAGGCTGTCGTTGACCTGCTTGAAGCCGTCGAGGTCCAGATAGAACAGCGCGAAGCGTCGGCCGTCCCGCCGGACCGCTTCCAGGGCCTGTCCCAGGCGGCTGGTGAAAGCACTCCGGTTGGGCAGGCCGGTCAGTTCGTCATAGGAGGCAAGGCGCGACAGCCGGGCTTCCAGTTCCTTGCGCTGCCCCACGGCCCGCACCGAAGCCACATAGCCGTTGGCTTGTCCCGTGGCCTGATCGTGGGTGAGCCGCACCGAGGCCTCCATCCAGACCCAGGAGCCGTTTGCGTGGCGCTGGCGCAACTCGCGCACGCCAACGTCGAGGCGTCCTTGCCTGACCGCCTGCATGAGAGCGCCAAAGGCCGGCACGTCGTCGGGATGGGTCAGGTCCATGGCCTGACGACCAGTCAGCTCGTCGGGTTCGTAGCCGAGAAGGTCGCGCACCGAGGGTGAGACGTAGAGCCGCACCCCATTGAGGTCGCCGCGCACGATGGTGTCCGTGGAGGTCTCGGCCAGGAGCCGAAACAGGACCTCGCCCTCGGCCGCCTCGCGGGCCTGCCGGTCCAGGGCCAGCCACTGGCCGGCCATGGTCCCGAGATCGGCCAGACGGGCCGCGTCCCCGCTTGCAGCGACGCGCGGACGCGTGTCGGCCAGGATCAGCCGCCCCTGGCCCTGGGGTCCGAAGGCGACCGCAGCGGCAAACCGCAACCGTTGCCCGCCGGGCAGGGCGGCCACGGCCGGGAGTCCGGCCAGGGCGGCTTCGGCCTGGATGTCCTGGGTCCAGAAAATGGCCTCTTCGGCCTGGGCCTCGGCCAGGGCGGCCATGACGGCTTCCCACCGCCCCGGCTCCAGTCCCTCGGCGAAGTCATGCCAGGCCAGGCCAGGGCCGCCCGTCTGCGCCGACGCGGCCGGCACGTCAAACAGCGCTCGGGCGGTACGGCAAAACGCCCTGAAAAACAGTTCAGCCAGACTCATGTCTCTGCACTCCAACGCCCGGCAGCCGAAAAACCTGACCATTGCGCTTGTATGATGACTATTTGTTAAGCCCGGCAGCCGAATCGATCAAGGACAACATTGCCTGTCCCCCGCGCCGCCCGGTTCTGGCCGCCGTGCAGTGGTTCATGGTCCGGGCGATCCGCCGCTGCCGCGTGTCGCCGCGCCGACAAGTCCCAGACGCCTGCCCAGGACGCGGGGAACAGCCTGCGCGTTACGCCTGGCCGCTTTATTTACAAGGTGTTCACCAAATTTTGCCGCCTCTTTCCTTCCACCCTTGTTCGGCGTATAGGGTCGCCATGGACGCCCCAAGCTTGCATCGCCGGCCGGGCGCGACCCGGCGGCTGGCGGCGACCCTGGTCGCCTTCTGGCTCATCGTCTCCTTGCTCGCCCCTCCCCTCGTCCATGCCTCGTTTTTTTCCTTTGACCTCAAGGACGAACGGGAGCTCGGCGAAAAATTCAACATCATGATCCGATCCCGGATGCCGCTCATTGAGGACACCGAGATCAACGACTACGTGACCGGCGTGGTGGACAGGCTGATCAAGGTCATGCCGCCCCAGCCCTTCCCCTTCACCGTCGGCATCATCAACAACAACGCCGTCAATGCCTTCGCCGGACCGGCCGGCTACGTCTTCGTCTTCACCGGACTGATCCTCCAGATGGAGCACGAATCCGAAATGGCCGGCGTCCTGGCCCACGAACTGGCCCATGTGAGCCAGCGCCACATCGCCAAGCGCGTGGGCGAGATGCAGCTCCTGGGCATCGGCCAGATCGTCGGCATCCTGGCCGGCGTGGTGCTCGGCTCGGCCACCGGCAACCAGGACCTCGGCTCCATGGTGGCCATCGGCTCCCAGGCCGCCACGGCCCACGCCTATCTCAAGTATTCCCGCGACGACGAGCGCGAGGCCGATCAGGTCGGCATGAACTATCTGGTCGCCGCCGGCTACCCGCCAGGCGGGCTGGTGGAAGCCTTCGAGACCATGAAAAAGCTGCGCTGGATGCAGGGCGGCGGCATCATCCCGACCTACCTCAGCACCCACCCCGGACTTGACGAACGCATGAGCTACCTCAAGGACCGGGTGAAGATGCTGCCCAAGGACGTCCAGGACCGCAAAAACAACGACGCCGCCTTCAAGCGCGCCCAGGTGTTGGTGCGCGCCCGCTACACCGACGCCAAAAACGCCGTGGCCTACTTCCGAAAGCTCGGCGACAAGATGACCTGCCTGGACAAGCTCGGCCTGGCCATCGCCCTGTCGCGCTCCCTGGAGGACGTGGGCCAGGCCCGGGCCGCCTTTGACGAAGCCGTGGCCTGCGCCCCGAACGATCCGCTGGTCCTGCGCGAAACCGGCCGCTACTATCTCAAGGTGCGCGATTTCGCCCGGGCCAAGAGCCTGCTTGAAGCGGCCCTGCGCCAGAATGCCGCCGACATCGACGCCAATTTCGAATACGGCCGGATGCTGGCCCAGGAAGGCAAGCCGGCCCAGGCCGTCAGCTACCTGGAGAAAGTCCGCCAGCGGGTGCCGGAAAACGCCGAAATCCGGTCCATCTACGGCCAGATTCTGGGCCAGTCCGGCGACCTCTTCCATGCCCATCTCCAGTTGACCTACGCTGCCGTCTACGAGAACAATCCTCCCCAGGTGAAGTTTCAGCTGGACAAGGCCAAGGCGGCGGCCAAGACCGACGCCGACCGGCGCGAACTGGCCAAACTGGAAGAGACCATCCAAAAACGCTCCGAATTCTGGAAAAAAAGGATCTTGGAATGAACGACTCGCTGCTCGTGCGCCTGCCCAAGGGCGAAGACCTGCTGTCCGCCCTGGTGGCCATCTGCCTGGAAAAAAACATCACCAAAGGCCATGTGAGCCTCATTGGCGCCCTGGAAAAAGCCGAACTCGGCTACTATCCCCAGGACACCCGCAAATACGTCACCCATACCGTAAACGAAGGCACGGAAATCCTGGCCGGACTCGGCAACGTATCCCTCAAGGACGGCCAGCCCATCATCCACCTGCACCTGACGCTGCTTAAGGGCGACTTCACCATCACCGGCGGCCATGCCATGCCCGGCAACATCATCTTTGCCGGCGAAGCCTGCATCACCCCCATCGAAGGCCCGCACCTGCACCGCGGCCTCGACGCCGCCACCGGCCTGCCCCTGTGGGATCAGACCGGCATGTAAACAATGAACCCGCCCAGGGGCCGGAAGCAACGTCTCCCGGTCCCTGGGCGGGTTGAGCCGGCCGCGGCGTCGCCGTCCCGGCGCGCTCCGCTAGGCTGGCACGGCCGTTTCTTCGGCTTGGCCGGCCGGTTCGAAGAGTTCCCGCCGCACCCGGTCGCGCTCGCGGTCGAGCTGCTCGGCGCTGGCCCCCAGTTCACGCAAAAGATAGGCGGACATGGCCAGCGCCACCTCGCCCTCGCCGGAAAAGACAGCCTTCGCTCCTTCCTGACGCAGCGCCTGGGCCTCGCGCAGGTAGCCGGCCCGGCTGATGATGCGTATCTCCGGTCGAAGCTCCAGGGCGGCTTCCACAATCTCCCGCGCCGGCAGGCCCGAAGCCGTGATGAAAAGGCTCGCCGCCGTTTCGATGCCGGCGTGCAGCAAAATCTCCCGGCTGGCCGCGTCGCCGTGCACCACCCGCTTGCCGGCCTCGGCCAAGGCGCGCACGGTGTCGATGTTCATCTCCACCACCACCGGTTCGATGCCGTTGTCGGCCAGGATGCGGCACAGCGTGCTGCCCACCGGCCCATAGCCGACCACGATGGCGGTCAAGCCGCCGTCGGCCGCTTCGGCCGCGTCTTCGGCCTTGGGCCGCGCCGTCCGGCCCCGTCCCCGGGTCAGCTTCGCGGCCAGGGGGGCGACGCCCTGATAGAGCCAGGGGTTGAGGATGATCGACACCACCGAGGCGGCCACCAGGGCCGTGCCGGCCTCCTTGGGCAGGATGCCCAGACTCGTGGCCAGCGTGGCCAGGATAAACGAAAATTCGCCGATCTGGGCCAGGGCCGCCGAGACCGACAAGGCCACCACCAGGGGGCGGCCAAGGGCCAGCACCACGATCAAGGCGGCCAGCGGCTTGCCCACAAGCACGATGCCCAGCGTCGCCAGGGCCAGGGGCCACTGGGCCACCAACGCGGCCGGGTCGAGCAACATGCCCACGGACACGAAAAAGAGCACGGCAAAGGCGTCGCGCATGGGCATGGCGTCCGAGGCCGCCCTGGCCCCGAATTCCGACTGCCCGACGATCATGCCGGCCAGAAAGGCCCCCAGGGCCATGGACGCCCCGAAAAAGACCGCTGCGCCCACAGCCAGTCCCAAAGCCGAGGCCAGCACGGCCAGGGTGAACAGCTCACGCGACCCCGTGCGGGCGATGTGCCCGAAAAAGCGCGGCAGCAGGTAGCGCCCGGCCACGGCCGCCACGGCGACCAGGGCGGTCAGCTTGCCGCCGGCCACGGCCAGGGTCCGGCCCAACCCGACCTCGCCCGCCCCGGGGCCGTAGAGCGTGGGCAACAGCACCAGCACCACAATGGTGAACAGATCCTCGACAATGAGCCAACCCACGGCGATGTGCCCGGTCGGGGTGTGCAGGGCCTTGTTGTCGGCCAGAACGCGGGTCAGCACCACCGTGCTGGCCACGGAGATGGCTGTGCCGAAGACCGCCCCGGCCGTCCAGGACCAGCCCAGGGCGTGGGTGACCACGGTTCCCAGCACCGCCGAGGCCGCGATCTGGGCCACGGCCCCGGGCACGGCCACGCCACGCACGGCCACGAGGTCTTTTAAGTGAAAATGCAGTCCCACCCCGAACATGAGCAGGATGACGCCGAGTTCGGCGAACTGGTTGGCGATGGAGCCGTCGGCCACGAAACCCGGGGAAAACGGGCCGATGAGGTAGCCGGCCACAAGGTAGCCGACGATGGGCGACAACGACAGGCGCTTGGCCACCAGCCCCAGGGCCAGGGCGGCCACCAGACCGGCGGCCAGGGTCACAATCAGGTCAATGTCGTGCGGCATCAAGCCTCCTTGCCGCAACACTAAGAACCGCCGCCGGTTTGGGCGGCGCAAACGTCATGCTGCAGGGCGTATGGCGGGCCGGCGCTGCCCCGGCCCGCCGGATTGTCGATCAGAGCTGCAGGAATTCCTTGCTGCCGCACAGCGGACAGCAACTCCCGCCCGGATGTTTCGTGCCGCAGGAGGCGCAGGCCACTTCCACCTCCGCGGCTTCAGGATGTTTTTCGCCGCACAGCCGGCAGTGGGTGAAATCCGGATCGTTTTTAGCCTGGCACTTGGGGCAGGTCCACGGGGCGCGCGACTCGGACATGGCTGACCTCCTGCGTTTGGCGCGGCGTTTCAAGCGCCGTGTTGCAACCACCCTACACGAAATTGCCGCCAAAAGCCAAGCCGCCGCCAGTTTTGCCGCGCTGCGGCGCATTGACACCCCTGCCCGGCCTCCGGTAGGCCCTAAGCCATGCGCGACGTCCCGCCTTCTTCCGAGACCGATCTCACCGTCGGCCAGGCCAAACGCCTGCAAGAGGCGGTGGAAAGCCTTTTCGCCTGCTGCCAGACCCGCATCGCCTTGCAAAGCGAACGGTTCAGTCTGCCGCCGGCCGCCATGCGGGCGCTCATTGCCCTGGGCGAAACCCGTTATCTGGCGCCCGGCGAACTCGGCCGGCGGCTTGGCGTCACCAAAAGCCGCGTCACGGCGCTGACCACCGAGCTGACCCGCCGGGGCCTCATCGAACGCCGCCCCGATCCGGCCGACGCCCGGGTGACGCTTTTAAGCCTTACCCCGGCCGGCAAGCGCGTGCGCGAAGAGGTCCGGGAATTCCTGGCCGGCCTTTTCGCCTCCATGCTCAACCAGGTAGCCCCGCCCCAGCGCGAAGCCCTGCTCGCCTCCCTGGACATGCTGCGACGCTGCATGGACGCCGTGCGCGCCGACATCGCCGCCTAACCGCCGCGCTTCCCTGCTCTTTTCCCTTTATACCCCCGACCCGACGAGCCCCTTCACAGCATTGCCCCTTTGGTTCATAGTGCGGCCCATGGAAATCCCCGTTTTGCCCGACGTCACCGTCGTTTTCGGCTTGGCCGTGGTGGTCATCCTGGTCTGCCACCGCATGAAGGTGCCGGCCATCGTCGGCATGCTGCTGACCGGCATGCTCTGCGGCCCCCATGGACTGGGGCTGGTGCGTTCCGCCCACGACGTCGAGATCCTCTCGGAGATCGGCGTCATCATGCTGCTTTTCACCATCGGCCTGGAACTCTCCCTGGCCGACTTGTCGCGCCTCAAACGCCCGGTCTTCATCGGCGGTTCGGCCCAGATGCTGCTCACCTGGGCCGTTTTTTTCGCCGTTCCCTATTATCTGCTGGATTTCTCCGGCGGCTCCTCGGTGCTCATCGGCATGCTGGCCGCCCTGTCCAGCACGGCCATTGTGCTCAAGACCCTGCAGGAGTGCTCCCAGATGGAGGCTCCCCACGGTCGGGTGAGCCTGGGCATCCTCATCTTCCAGGACTTGCTGGCCGTGCCCATGATGCTTTCCGTGCCCCTGCTGGCCGGAAGCACCTTCGGTTTTACCAACTCCATCATCTACACCGTGGGCAAGGGCGCGCTGATCCTCGTGCTGCTGGTCTTTTTCGCCAAGAAGATCATGCCCGGGCTGCTGCTTTCCATCGTGCGCACCCGCAGCCGCGAACTGTTTCTCATGACCGCCCTGGCCATCTGCATGGCCGTCAGCCTGCTCACCGCCTCCATCGGCCTGTCCCTGTCCCTGGGGGCCTTCCTGGCCGGCTTGCTCTTGTCCGGCTCGGACTACCGCGAAAATCTCCACGAAGCCGTGCTGCCCTTCAAGGACGTCTTCACCTCGCTGTTTTTCATTTCCATCGGCATGTTGCTCAACGTCGGCTCGGCCTCGGCCCATCTCGGCGAAGTGATCGCGGCGGCCGTGCTGCTGCTGATCACCAAGGCCGTCCTGGCCGGCACGGCGGCCCGCATCCTGGGCTACCCGACCCGCACCGCCGTGCTGGTCGGCATGGCCCTGTGCCAGGTCGGCGAATTCTCCTTCATCCTGGCCAAGACCGGCTTTGATAAGGACGTCATCTCCGAACATTTCTACCAGAAATTCCTGGCCGCCAGCATCCTGACCATGGTGCTGGCCCCGTTTTGCATCACGCTGGCCCCGCGCATCGCCGCGTGGGTCTGCCGCTGGCTGCGGGTGTGCGACGCGCCCGACGAACTGCCCGCCGCCCACTACAGCAACCACCTCATCATCCTGGGCTTCGGCGCCGGCGGCCGCCAGCTGGCCCGGGCGGCAACAAACGCCGGCATCCCCTACGTCATCCTGGAAATGAACCCGGACACGGTGCGAAACGAAGCAAAAAAGGGCGAACCCATCCTTTTTGGCGACGCTTCCAAGCCAGGCGTCCTGTCCCACATCTGCGTCCAGGAGGCCAAGGCCCTGGCCGTGGTCATCTCCGACGCGGCCGCCTCGCGCCGGGCCGTGGAAATCGCCCGGCAGGAGAACCCGGCCCTGTACATCGTGGCCCGCACCCGCTTTAACACCGAAATCACCGCCCTGCTCGACCTCGGGGCCAACGACGTCATCGCCGAGGAATTCGAAGCCTCCCTTGGCGTCTTCACCCGGGTCATGGACAAGTTCATGATCCCCCACGACGACATCGAGAAGATGGTGGCCGACATCCGGCGCGAGGGCTACAAATCCATGCTGCCGGGCAGCTTCGACGAGCTGGCCGTCCATGTGCCGGACAAATCCCTGGCCGGACTGCACGTGGCCGTGTTCACGGTGGACGAGGCCTCGCCCCTGGCCGGTCGGTCGCTCATGGACGTGCACCTGCGCCGCGAACACGACCTGACCGTGGCCGCCGCCCGGCGCGGCGAAGAATTCGTGCCCAACCCCGACGGCCCGTTCGTGCTGTCCGCCGGCGACCGGCTCTACGTCATGGGCACGGCCGAGGCCTTGAAAAAAGGCGCGGGGCTTTTTCGGGGAGCTTGAGGGAAGAGAAGAGGCCTCCGGCGGCTGGGGGCCTGAGGCCCCCAGACCCCCCAATTGGAGAAAAGGTAAAGGGGGTTAGCGCTGGTCGCTAAAGGCTTGGCGGGCTGCCGCCAAATCAAAAAGCGCGTGGCCCACGCTTTTGAAAACGATTGGCCCGGCCGGACGCGGCGACGCGCCGTCCAACACGTCTTCCAGGGGCGTCACCCGCCCCCAATCCACGCCGGCCCGCAAATAATCTCCGGCCTCGACCTGGGCCGCGGCCATATCATCGACAAAAAGCGCCGCCCGCTCCACCAGCGAGGCCGGCAACTCGGCGGCTTGGGGCGTAAACGATCCCACTGCCGCGACAAACGCCTCATCCCGCACGTTGTCCACCAGGACCGGCTCGGCGCTCGTCGTGGCCGTGACGACAAGCCCGGCCCGGGCCGTCAGCCTGTCGCGCTCGGCCGGATCGGCCGTGACGGCGACGACAACGCCCATGGCCGCCAGTTCCTCGGCCGCAGCATTGAGTCGCGCCGGGTCGCGGCCGCACAGCACGATCTCCCGCACGCCAAGGCCCTGCCAGAAGGCCGCTGCGTGGCCCCGCGCCTGCACCCCGCTGCCGATAATGACCAGCGGCCCGCCCGGCTCCTTGGCCAGCCGCCGCGCGGCAAGCAAGCTCACCGCCGCCGTGCGCCGGGCCGTCACCGTGGGGCCGTCCAGGCTTCCCAACCGCTCGCCCGTGCCCGCGTCCAGCACCGTCACCTCGCCCTGGATCACCGGCCGCTCCCGGTTGCCGGGATGCACGGTGATGGTCTTGACCACGGCGATGGCCCCGTCCGCCGCCGGCATGCACAAAAGCACCCCGCCGGGCACAGGCACGGCCAGACGTTCGGGCGCAAAAGCCTCGCCGGCCTGCCTGGCCCGCAACACGTCGGCCACGGCGTCAGAAAGGGCAAGGTAGTCAAAAAGGCTGGCGACGGGGGATGTGACGGTGGTTGTGGCTGTGGACATGGGGGAAGAGCCTCCGGCGGCCGGGGGGATGATCCCCCCGGACCCCTGCAACGGGGAAACAATGTTATAGGCCAGGGGTACGTTGTCTGAGGGCCACGCGGTGTCTACCGCTTTTCCCGCAAACGGCGTAGGACTTCGACGCCGCTAATCTGATCCGCCTGTGCTTATGACGCGCGTCATTAGTGTTTTGAAGTGCTTGCCGGGTTTGTGCCCGACCCCCACCGCGCCCTTGCCGAAATACAACACCCAGGCCCAGGCCGGGTCGTAGCCGCTCGTGGTGGAAGACCAGAGGCCATCCACCCCCTGCATCCAGGGTAGCCCGTGCGGCGCCGCGGGCCAAGCCCGTGAAACGTCCACCAGGCTCTCCAACTCCCATATCGTGGGCACGCGCCAGCCGTCCATGCGAGCGGCCGCGTCCAAGGCGTCTTGCCAGGAGACCTCCCCCTGTTCCGGGAAAACCCGGGGAAACCACACGAGCCCGGTCAGCAGGTCGCGGACTCCGTCTACAGCGGCGGCGAAGCGAGGTTCCGGCCAAGGCCGCCCCCGCAAGGCCGCCAGCTCGGCAGTTTCGGGCGGCAACCAGCTCGTGCCGCGCACCGGCAGGACCATATGCGCGGCTTCCCGTGGCCCCGGAAACATCCGCCCGCCCTCAAGATGGACGCGCCAGCCATGATCCGGCGCACTCGCCGCCGGGGTGGCTGTCCAATGCCAGTGTTGAAAAAGTCCCCGGAAAGGATGGCCTGGCGGCAGGGCCGGTCGAGAATGGGCCAGACTTGTCAGCGCAAGAAGTTCCCTGCGGCCAGGCAGCCGCCAGTCCTTATGCCCCAGGTAGCCCTCACGGTTGTGCGCTTCGACCCAAGCCAGGGCCTCGATCCAGTCCATGGGCCAGCCTGCGGCCGAAGCGTCCCTGGGCCAGACAAGCCCGGTCAGGCGGTCCCGGACCAGCAAGGGTTCCGAGACATTGAAACGGGGTTCCGGCCAGGGACGACCAGTGCGGTATTGCCCGTCCTGTCCGGTCCGGGCGCAGGGAATGGCCTGTCCCCAAGCGTCGAAACACGTCCCTTGGCCGGACCATGGGTAGCAAACGCCCTGGTCGGCCATGTCAGGGCTGCTTGCCGGCTTGCCGGACGAGCCGCAGGCCAGCCGATGTTTCAGGATCGCACGCAGAAGCCGTCATAAAGGCATCTCCCGCAATAAGGGGCTGGCTACGGTACATGCCCGCCGCCATGGCCGTTAGCGCTACGTTGACGTTTCGTTAGACAAAAGGCCGGAGCGCCATCGACGCCCCGGCCTTGAAAGGCTCATCCCATTTGCTGCGCGTTGTCTTGTCCGCGCCGCGTCCCGGCCTCAAGCCGAGCCAGAAAACCCGAAGCCCAAGCCGGGCTTGTCGCCTAGGCTTCGTCCTTCTCGGCCTTGTGTCCCACCAGCCAGGTCTGCAGCTCGTCCATGTAGGTGTAGAAACATGGCGTGAGATACAGCGTCACCATCTGGGAGATGATAAGGCCGCCGGCCACCACGAGGCCAAGCGGCTGGCGGGCGTCGCCGCCGGCCCCCATGCCGAGCGCGATGGGGAAGATGCCGGCGATGGCCGCCACCGTGGTCATCATGATGGGACGGAAACGCACGATGCAGCCCTCGAACACGGCGTCAAAGGGCGACTTGCCCTCTTTCTCGGCCTCGATGGCGAAGTCGATGACCATGATCGAGTTCTTTTTGACGATGCCGATGAGCATGATGATGCCGATGAAGCCGTAGAGGTCGAGCTGTCGGCCGAAGACCAGCAGCGTGATCAGGCCGCCCAAGGCCGCCGAAGGCAGGCCGGACAGGATGGTGATGGGGTGGATGAAGCTCTCATAGAGGATGCCGAGAATGAGGTAGATGATCATGATGGCCAAAAACAGCAGGAACGGCACGCTGGCCAGAGACTGCTTGAAGGCCGTGGCCTGGCCTTCGAAGATGTAGCTGATGTTGGTCGGCAGTTCCTGCTTGGACAGGTTCTCGATGGCCGTGACGGCCTCGCCGATGGAATACTTGCCGGCGGTGTTAAACGAGATGGTGACCGAGGTGAGCTGGCCGGTGTGGTTGACGACCAGCGGCCCCGTGTCTTCGGTCATCTTGACCAGGCCGTTTAAGGGCACGAGCACGGACGTGCCGTCGGAGTTGACCTGATTTGTGCGCACGTAGAGCTTGTTTAAGAGATCCGGCCGGCGCTGGTACTCGGGCTGCACCTCCACAATGACCTTGTAGGTGTCGGTGGAGCCGTAGAGGTTGGTGAGCTGGCGCGCGGCGTAGGCGGTCATGAGCGCCGTCTCGATGGACGAGGCCGTGACGCCAAGGGCTTGGGCCTTGTCGCGGTCGATGTCGATGCGCACCTGGGGACCATCGATCTGCATGTCGGTGTTGACGTCGGTGATCTCTTTGAGCTTGCGCATGGACATGGCCATCTTGCGGGCCACGGGATAGAGCTCGCCGGGATCGGGCGAGAGCAGCGTATACTGGTAGAGCGCCTTGGTCTGCTTGCCGCCGATCTGGATGGAAGGCGGATTGTACATGAAGACGAAGAGGTCGGGCACCTGGGCCATCTTCGGGCGCAGATCGTCGATGATCTGCTGGGCGCTGCGCTTGCGGTGCTCCAGGGGGGCCAAAAGCGGGAACATGGCGGCGTTGTTCATGGAGGTGTTGGGACCGCCGACGCCGACGACGCCGATGAATTTGAACACGTCCGGGTCGGACATGAACACGCGGCCGACCTTGAGCACCCGGTCTTTCATGGTCTCAAAGGAGGCCGACTGCTCGGCCATGCCAAAGGCGTAGAAGATGCCGGAGTCCGTGGCCGGAATGAAGCCCGTGGGCACCACGGTGAACAGCCAGAAGGTCAGCCCCAGGATGCCAATCGACAGGATCAGGACGAAAAAGCGGAAACGCAGGGCCAGATGCAGCGTTTTCTCGTAGCCGTGCTCAATCCATTTGAAGAACTTGCCGGACTCGGAAATCTTGCCCGACAAAAACCGGCTGCACATCATGGGCGTGAGCGACAGGGTCACGAAGCCCGACACGAGGATGCACAGCGTGATGGTGATGGCCATTTCGTTGAGCACGCGCCCGAGGATGCCGGCCATGAACATGATGGGAATAAAGACCACGGCCAGGGACAGGGTCATGGAGATGATGGTGAAGCCGATCTGGCGCGCCCCGTCGATGGAGGCCTGCATGATCTTCTTGCCCATCTCGGTGTGACGCACGATGTTCTCAATCATGACGATGGCGTCGTCCACGACGAACCCGACGGCCAGGATGATGGCCATCGCCGAGAGGTTGTCGATGGAGAAATGGAAAAACACCATGAGCGAGAGCGTGCCGATAAGGGCCGTGGGCAGGGCCAGGCTGGCGATGATGGTGGCCGGCAGGTTATTAAGGAACAGGTAGACCACGATGACGACCAGGGAGATGGACAACAGCAGGGTGAACTGGACGTCGTCGATGGCTTCCTTGATGGACTTGGAGCGGTCGTAGAGGAATTCGAGCTTGACCGAGGGCGGCAGCGTGGCCTCAATGCCCGGGATCATGGCCCGGATGGCGTCCACCAGCTGGATGGTGTTGGTGCCGGCGGCACGTTTGACGGCGATGACGATGCCTTGCTGCTGGTCAAAAAAGGCGGCGTTCTTGTCGTTTATCGTGGAATCGATGGCGTTGCCCACGTCCTGGAGCCGCACCGGACTGCCGTTTCTGTAAGCAATGATCTGGCGATTGTAGGCCGTGGCGCTGGTCAGCTGGCCCTGGGCCTTGATGGTGAACAAGCGATCAATGCCGTAGAGAGAGCCGGTCGGCTGGAGCACGGTTTCGCTGCTAAACGCGCTGGCCACTTCGTCGATGCCGATGGACAGGGCGGCCAGCTTGTCCGGGTTGACCTGGACCCGGGGCGAATAGGTCTGGTCGCCGTAGACGGCCACCTGGGCCACGCCGTTGATCATGGAGATACGCTGGGCGATGTAGACCTTGGCGTAGTTGGTGACCCGAAAAAGCGGCATGGTGTCGCTGGAGACGCGGATATAAATGATGGGCATGTCGGCCGGGTTGACCTTCTGGAAGGTCGGCGGGCTCGGCATGTTGGTGGGCAGGCTGCCCTGGGCGGCGTTGATGTAGGTGAGCACGTCGGTGCCCGCGCCGTCGATGTTGCGCGACAAGTCGAACTGCAGCGTGATGGTGGTGGTGCCAAGCGAGTTGGACGAGCTCATGGACTGCAAGCCCGAGATCGAAGTGAACTGACGCTCCAGCGGCGTGGCCACGGCCGAGGCCATGGTTTCGGGGTCAGCGCCGGGCAGCGAGGCCGTCACCTGGATGGTGGGGAAGTCGATGCTCGGCATTTCGCTGATGGGCAGCGAGAAATAGGAGACAATGCCGAAAAAGACGAGGGCGGCCATCAGCAGCGTCGTCGCCACCGGCCGCTTGATGAAAAGGTCGGTCATGGCTAGTTCCCCTGCCCGGCCCCGGCAGTTTCTTCAGACTTCTTGACCTTGCCGGCCACGGCCTGCGGGGAAACCGGCCCTTCCTTGTAGGTCGCCCCATCCACGGTCTTGATGGGCACGCCCGGGAACAGCTTGATCTGGCCCGAGGTGATGACCTTTTCCCCGACGGCCAGGCCCTTTTCGATGACGGTCTGATCCACGATCTTGCGGCCGGCCGTCACCGGACGGACCTCCACGGTGTTGTCGGGCTTGGCGATGAAAAGCGAGGCCCCGGACTGGGTGGCGACTACGGCGCTGGACGGCACGAGCAGCGTGTCGGCGGTCTCGGCCAGGACCACCGAGGCGTCCACGAACTGGCCGGGCCACAGGGCGCGGTCGGTATTGGGGAACACGCCCTGCAGGGTGATGGTGCCGGTGGAGGTGTCCACGGTGTTGTTGATGACGTTGAGCACGCCCTTGGCGGCTATTTCCTGGCGGCCGGGATAGCGGGCGTCCACGACGAGCTGGCCTTTGGCGGCGTAGGCCCGGATGTCGGGCAGGTATTTTTCGGCCACGGCGAACTGGACGTTGATCGGCTCGATTTGATTAAGGGTGATGATGACGTCCTTGTTGGCCTCGATGAGGTTGCCGGTCTTGTACTGCTGCAGGCCGACCACGCCGGTGCAGGGCGCGTAGATGTAGCAGTAATCGAGATTGACCTTGGCGTTGACCACGGACGCCTCGTCCACCTTGACCTGTTCGTCGGCCTGTTGCCAGGCGGTGCGCTTTTGTTCGTAGTCTTCCTGGCTGACCACGGCCTGGGCCACGAGGTCCTTGAAGCGCAGCCAGTCGCGTTTGGCCTGCAGCGCCGTGGCCCGGTCCCGGGCCAGGGTGCTCTTGGCCTCGTCCAGCTTGGCCTTGTAGGAATCGGGATCGATGACCAGGAGCAACTGGCCTTGCTTGACCACATCGCCTTCGGCGAAAAGCGTCTGCTGCAGGACGCCCGTGACCTGGGAGCGCACGTTCACCGTGCGCACGGCGTAGACGTGGCCGATGCCGTCAACGGCCAGAGGCGCGGTGCTCGCCTTGGCTTCCATGACCGTCACCTCAACGGGCGTCGGCTTTTCGGCCTGAGGCTTTTTCTTCTCGCATCCGGCTAGCAGCGCCGAGACGAAAAACGCCAGCAAAACAACGGCACAGGCGCTGGTCCGGGCGGCCGGACGGGAAATCGTGACAGGCATGGATGCGGTCTCCTCTCGGTGGTATCGGGCTCCCGACGCAACGGGCCATACCGGCAGACGCTGCGGGACGCAGTCGGACGAATGCCCTCCCTCTCCCGCACATAACCGGGGAAGTCAAGGGCTTAACCACTGTTGCTCCGGCTCGTTTCGGCCAAGGGGCGGGCGACCCTCGCCGCCATGACGCCACGAGGCGCAAAACGCCTAACGGATGGCCTGCTTGCCCAGATAGGGGCCATAGAGCTTGGCCCGATACGCCGTGTCCGCCAGTCGGCGCAGCAAGGCCACGTTGACGGATTTCCGCAGCGCCGAGCCGCGCGTGAAGGCGAAGCCGTAGAGTTGCGGATCAAAAAAACCGGGCAGGATGCGGATGTCGCCGGTGAAATTGCGGTGCTGGTAATAGTGCAGGATGGGCTGGTCGTGGACAAAGGCGTCAAGTTCACCCCGAACCAGGGCCTTGAAACCGTCCTCCACGGAGGCGAAACCGCGCACGCCGATGTGGCTGTCCACCAGCTCTTCCTCGGCGGAACTGTCGATGAGGACGCCGGTGCGCACCTTGTGCAGATCATCGGGTCCGTGAACCCGGCCGGCCAGGGTGTCGACGGTCAGCGACGAGGTGATGCCGGCGGTGAAGGTGGCTAAAAGCGCCACCGAGGCGAACATCCAGACCATGGCCAGCAGACGTCCCAGAAACGTCTTGGGCGTGGCGTCGCCGTAGCCCACCGAGGTCATGGTCACGGCTGACCACCACATGCCGTCGCCGATGCCCTTGCCGCCCGGACGGAAGTGATCGGGATTGCGACGCCGCTCAAGCAGCCAGATGCCCAGGCCCACGGCCAGGAGCAAGACCAGCAGGGAACCGACGTAGAGCAGCAGGCGCGAGGAAAAGATGACGTGGGCCAGCCGTTCGAGCCTGCTTTCGTTGGCCAGGGGCACGGCGATGCCAAGGCCAGAGTAGTAAAACGGCTGGGAGAAATCCATGATCGCCTCGCGCTCGGGGGTCAGCGACAGGGCCGAGACGCCCACGTCCACCGTGCCCTGGACAACGGCGGCCAGCAGCTCCTCCAGGCCGTATTCCTTGACCTCGAAACGAAGGCCCAGGTCCTCGGCCAGGTCCTCCCACAAGTCGATGGCGACGCCGATGTAGTGGCCGCTGGGGTCCTTTTCCACGAAGGGCGGCGCGATGACCACGCCAATCTTCAGGATCTTGCCCGTAAGCGATGGGTCCAGGGGTTGGAGCTGGGCGAGGCCCGGCTCCGGCCAGAAGAAAACGGCCACGACCAAAGCCCAGCCAAGGCCCGTAGCCGCAAGGCTCGGCCGCCTCATTCCTCGCCCCCGACCATCGGCGTCGGGGCCGGCCAACGTCGCCGGAGATGGACCCGCCGCAGCAGACGCACCTTGCCAAACACCTTGCCGCGCTTTTGCCGCAGCTCCTCGCGCTGGGCCTCAAGCTGCATGGCCTCGGTGCCCTTGGGCTTATACTTCACCTTGACCCCCTGGAAAGGCACGAGAATCTTGTTGTCCTGGAAGACCTGGTCGATGGTGGCGGCCAGCTCGGACTGCACGTCAAACTTCTTGATGAAGTTGTCGATCCAGACTTGCAGGTCGAACTCCAGCCCCAGCCGACCAAAGGTGCGCAGCAGCACGTCCGGCGGCGGGTTTTTGAGCACTTCCTTGTGCTCCTTGGCGATGCCGAGCAGGAGCTTGCGGACCTTCTTGATCTTGGTGCCCGGGGCCACGGTGACCGGGATGGTCAGGCGCAGGGTGGTGCCCTGATAGGAGAGATTGACGATCTCGCCGCGCAGGAAACTGGAATTGGGAATGATGACCGTGGTGTTGTCCAGGGTGCGCACGATGGTGTTGCGCACCGACAGGTCCACCACCTCGCCGAGATTCTTGCCCTGCTGGATGATGTCGCCCTTTTTGACCGTGCCGCCGAACATGATGATGAGACCGCTGATGAAGTTGTTGACGATGTCCTTGAGGCCAAAGCCGATGCCCACGGACAGGCCGCTGGCGATCCAGGTCAGCGCGCCCAGGGGCACGGCGAACAGATGCAGGGAAAAAAGGATGAAAAGCGTCCAGGTGATGTAGGAAAAGGCCGCGCCCACGGTGTGGGCCAGCCCCGCGTCCATGGGTTTTCCCCGGAAGTTGACGAAGGCCAGCGCCTCCTGGAACCAGCCCTGGACGAGACGCAGCAGGAAGAAACTGATGATCAGGCCCGAGACGGCGTCCAGGGAAACCGAGGCTTTGCCCACGGAAAAGGTCATGGCGAAAACGTGTTCCATGAGTCCCGGTCCGCCCATGAAGACCAGCACCCAGGCGATAAAAAGCGCCGCCATCAATGTGGCGGCCAGGGGCTGGGCCAGATGGGCGATGGAGCGGGGCCGGTCGGCCGCCAGGGCTGCGAGCCAACGCTGGATCGCCCCGGAAACATAGACGGCCAAGTACAACATGAACACGGCCTGCACGAGGACGATGCCCTGGGGGCCAAAGCCGATCAGGGCCGCGAAGCCCGTGAGCAGCAGCAGCCAGACCGTGGGGCAGCGCCAGCCAAGGCCGCGCGTCAGCCGCCAGACGCCAAGGCCGGCCGCGACCGGCCACAAGGCGCAGGCCGCCGAGGCCGGCAGATTGAGAACGTCCTGAAAGACGCCGGTCAGAAAACAGCCGTAGAGCACGGGCAACGTCCGTCCGGTTCCGGACAGGCGGAAAAGCCCGTAGGAGACTACGAGCACCCAGACCAGGGAGGTGAATTGGTTGCCGGCAAAAAAAAGCGAATGGCGCGCCGCGAACAGCCCCAGGCCCACGGCCAGGCAGGCCAGGCCAAGACGCTGGTCCGGCCACGATTCCGGCCGTCGCCGGGCCAGCAGGCGCACGGCCCCATAGGCCAGGGCAGAGTACACGACGCCCAGCAGGAAAAACATCCCCCAAGGCGTGAAGCGCAGGATCGGCCCCCAGAAGCGCGGAGCGGAATCGGCCCATTCGGTGAGATCGTCAACGAGTCCGAACAGGTTGGCCGGATGCAGCAGGGAACCGGCCGAGGCGAGATAGGTGCGCCCGAAAATCTGGATGAACCGCTGGGTTTCGGCCTCCCGCGCGACGGCGATGTCGGCGGACAGGGCCTGGGCCTGGGCCAGAGCCCCGTCGATCTCGTCCTTGACCTCGTCGGCGTCGTGCTTGAGCTCCTTGAATTCCTTGCCCGGGCCGGACAGTTCCTCGTTTATCAGGTCGGCATATTCGCGGCTGGCGTTTTGCTCCCGGATCTGGCGCAGGGTGGCGTACTCCTGCTTGGTGCGCGCGATGACGTCGCGCATGTCCTCCAGCGGGCCATTGGCCGCGGCCACGGCGTTGTCGAGTTCCGTGAGCTGCATGAGCAGCGTGCGCGAGGCCCAGGGCGAGTCCCCGGCCACGCCGCGCAGGAGCAGCAGTTGATCCAGCCGACTGCTGATATGGGCCAGGTCCGTGCCGAGAGTGGTCTTGACGCCGGGCAGATCCCGGCGCATCCGCTCCAGTTCCTGACGCTTGAGCACGACGTTTTGCGACAGTCCATCAGCGATGGAGCGCCACAGCTGTTCCTCGTCCGTTGGCGAGGCCGCAGCCGAGGCCAAGGCGGCCTGCCACAACAGCGTTGCCAAGAGTACGCCCATGACGCCGACACAGGCCCTTTTCCAACCGCGACGCCCCATGCCACGCTCCTGTTTCCGTTTTGGATTACCGCAGGACGTCAGTACCGTGCCTGACCGGTCGAGCGCAAGGCCCGGCGTTGCCGGCCGGACGTGACCGTCGCCCCGGGCTTGCGCTGCCAGGACCGGGTCGGTATGAAGCGGGCTGCCAATGGGAGAGGATACCATGAAACGACTTGTTTTCGGCGTGATTCTGATTCTGGCCTTGGCCGGCGGCGTGGCCGGTTATCTGTTCCTGGTCGACAGGGGCAAGCCGGAGATCGTGCTTGCGCCGGACGCCGCCGTGGCCGCGCCCAAGCGCGAGTTCACCCTGACGCTTCGCGACGCCGGCTCGGGACTCAAAAGCGCCAAGGTGGTGGTGCGCCAGGAAGACAAGCAGATCACCCTGCTCGACGCGACCTACGCCACGCCCGTGCGCGAGGCCGTGGAAAAATTCACCCTGGAGCCGGCCGGCCTTCGCGACGGCCCCTTCACCATGACCATCACCGCTTCCGACCGCTCCATCGCCAATTTCGGCGCGGGCAACGTGGCCACCGTCGACCGCCAGTTCACCCTGGACACCATCCCGCCCCGGGTGGACGTGACGAGCCTGGCCCACAACGTGCGCCAGGGCGGCGTTGGCGCGGTGTCGTTTGGCGTCAGCGAACCGGTGGAAAGCGCTGGCGTCATGGTCGGCGACGACTTCTATCCGGCCTACAAGCTCGACAACGGCAAATACTTCTGCCTGTACGTCTTCCCCTACAACATGGACCTCAAAAGCTTCGTGCCCAAGGTCAAGGTCACGGACCAGGCCGGCAACATCGGCGTGGGGGCGTTTCGCTACCAGGCCATTCCGCGCAAGTTCCGCGACGACAAGATCAACATCTCCGACGCCTTTCTGGAGTCGAAGATGCCCCAGTACTACAACATCATCCCCGACACCCGGGACAATTTGCAGATCTACCTCAAGGTCAACAACGACATCCGCAAGCAAAACGCGGTCTTCCTAAAAGAACTGGCCCAGAAAAGCGCCCCGGTCATGCTCTGGGACAAAAAAGCCTTCCTGCGCCTGCCAAACGCCGCCCCCAGGGCCGGCTTCGGCGACCACCGCACCTACTTCTATCAGAACAAGGAGATCGACCAGCAGACCCACATGGGCGTGGACCTGGCTTCCCTTGAAGGCGCTGCCGTGCCGGCGGCCAACAGCGGCAAGGTGGTCTTCACCGGGTTTCTGGGCATCTACGGCGAGACCGTCATCATCGACCACGGCCTGGGGCTGCAAACGCTCTACGCCCACTTGCGCCAGATCGACGTGAAGGTCGGCCAGGAAGTGAAAAAGGGCGACCTCCTCGGCAAGACCGGGGTCACCGGCTTGGCCGTCGGCGACCACCTGCACTTCGGCGTCCTGGTCGGCGGCCGCGAGGCCTCGCCCATCGAATGGTGGGACCAGCACTGGATCGACGACAATATCCTGAGCAAACTGTAACGTTGCTCACGCCTCGGGTTCTCAAGGCCGTCCGGACATCCGTCCGGGCGGCCTTTTTTTGCCGACGCCGGACAGTTGCCGGCCCTGGCCTGGGCAAGGCGACACGCCCTTCCCGCGCGGCCAACGGCACGCCTGACGCGGCTTCTCGTGTCGCGCCCACGAAAAGCGCACAAGACGTTTCATAGGCAACATATTAAAATTATGAACTTTTCTTAAAAAAATACTAGCGTATTTTTCAGGGGACGCTACACTAGCCAGACAGGGCATCCCCGCCGCAGGCCTGTGCCCAGGCGTGCCGAGATACACCGCCCCGCCCGTCCGATTCCGACCGTCGCCTCCTGTCGTGCCCCTTAATAACAGACTATAACTATTAGGTTCTCTTACAAATGCCAGGGTCTTTTTCGAGGGACGCGACACTTATCGCCATGGGTTTCTTCGCGGTCGGAACTGGGGGCAAACCGGCACGAAAAAAGCGGCTTCCGACAATCGTCGGAAGCCGCTTGCTTGTATCATTTGCCGCCTGCGGCGACGGCCACCCCTGCTACCAGCTCTTCTGGCGCTGGGCGGCCAAAGCCAGGGCCTGCTCGTCGTAGCTTTCGAAACCGGCCTGGCGCAGGGCGTCGAAGACCGTGCCCGGCCAGTCCCAGGTGGCGTAGAGCACCGGCTTGTGGAACAGCTTGCGGAAGGTCTCCAT
>JAEZEM010000060.1 GCA_023417745.1 Pseudomonadota bacterium | reverse complement strand
GTCTTGCCCCCGGCCGCGCCCGGCGCTATAGCCTCCCCATGCAGCAGCCCGAAATCATCCTCATTCGCGTGGCCGGCGACGACAAGCCCGGCCTCACCGCCGCCATCACCGCCGAACTGGCCAAATTCGGGGCCGATATTCTCGACATCGGCCAGTCGGTCATCCACGACAGCCTGACCCTTGGCATCCTGGTGCGCGTGCCCACCACGGCCGAGTCCACGCCGTTTTTGAAGGACCTGCTTTTTTGCGCCCACAAGCTCGGCGTGAACCTCAGCTTCACGCCCGTGGACCCGGCCCATTACGAAAGCTGGGTCGAGGCCCAGGGCAAGCCCCGGCGCATCGTCACCCTGCTGGCCCGCAGCCTCAATGCCGAGCATATCGCCGCCGTCACCGGCGTCATCGCCCGAAACGGGCTCAATATCGACATCGTCAACCGCCTGTCGGGCCGCACGTCCCTTGACGGCAAAAATGCCCCGCGCATGGCCTGCGTGGAATTTTCCGTGCGCGGCACGCCGACCGACCTGACCGTCATGAAAAGCGAGTTCTTGGCCATCTCCGGCGACATGGGCGTGGACATCGCCATCCAGGAGGACAACGCCTTTCGCCGCAACCGACGGCTGGTGGCCTTTGACATGGACTCGACGCTTATTGCCGCCGAGGTCATCGACGAGCTGGCCAAGGCGGCCGGCGTGGGCGAGCAGGTTTCGGCCATCACCGAATCGGCCATGCGCGGCGAGATCGATTTCCAGGAAAGCCTGCGCCGCCGGCTGCGCCAGCTCAAGGGCCTGCCCGAGGCCACCCTGGCCGAGGTGGCGGCGCGCATACCGCTTAATGACGGGGCCGAGCGGCTCATCACCAACCTCAAGCGCTTCGGCTACAAGATCGCCATCATTTCCGGCGGCTTCACCTATTTCGGCAACCGGCTCAAGGAACGGCTGGGCATTGACTACGTCTTTGCCAACGAGCTGGAAATCGACAACGGCGCGCTCACTGGCGGAGTGGTGGGCGAGATCGTGGACGCGGCCAAGAAGGCCGAGCTGCTGCGGCTTATCGCCGACAAGGAAGGGTTGTCCCTGGAGCAGGTCATCGCCGTGGGCGACGGGGCCAACGACCTGCCCATGCTCGGCATCGCCGGCCTGGGCATCGCCTACCACGCCAAGCCGGTGGTGAAAAAAGGGGCCGGCCATTCCATCTCCACCCTGGGCCTGGACAGCATCCTTTATCTGGTCGGCGTGCGCGACCGCGACACCCTGTCGTAACCGGTCCGACATGCCGGGCGGGTGGCCCGGGGCGCATTGACAGGGTTTGTTCGAATTGTCACATATCCGGCATGGCGTCGTAACCGAAAACCGTTCGTGACAAAGGTTAACGCCAACGAGGCCGCCGGGCCGACTCGCCCCGCCGCCAAACCAGGAGCCGCCCCTTGGAAACCCCGCTTGATCAGGCCATACACAAGCTCAAGGTCGATGTCCTGCACATGATGCATCTGGCCCAGGACGCCGTGCGAAAAGCCGTGGCCAGCCTGCTTGACCACAACGCCGCCCTGGCCCGCGAAGTCATCGACGCCGACCGCGAGATCAACGATTACGAATGCCGGGTGGATTCGGAAAGCCTCAAGCTCCTGGCCTTGCACCATCCCGTGGCCAAGGATCTGCGCTTTATCGTCGGGTCCATGCGGATGCTCGTCAACATCGAGCGGTTGGGCGACGAGGCCGTCAACATCGCCGAGCGGGTGCTGGTGCTGACCAGTGAAACGCGCTTGCCCGTCCACGGCAATCTGCGCCAGCTGGCCGATCTGGCCCTGGAGCTCATGGCCGCCTCCATCGCCTGCTACATGGACCTCGACGACGCGGCCGCGCTTCGCATCATCGAACAGAACGCGGCGGCGCTGGAACTCAACGTGCGCATCTTTCGCGACGTGACCACCGAGATGATCAAGGAATCCCGACCGGTGGAGCGGGCGGTGCAGCAGGCCTTCGTGGCCCACAGCTTAAAGCGCGCGTGCGACCAGTGCGCCAACATCGCCGAATCGACGATTTTTATCCGCCGGGCCGTGGACTACAAACACAAGTGCACGCCCCTGCCGGGAACCGACAAGTAGCCGGCTGTTTTACGCCGGCCAACGACAAAACGCCGGCCCGGGACACTGTCCCGGGCCGGCGTTTGCTTTTGGCCAGCAAGGTTTGGTTTATCACTTTTACCGTCGAGGGGGTCCGGGGGGGATCATCCCCCCCCCGTGGGTCCAGGGCAAAGCCCTGGCCGCCGGAGGCGTCCCTCTATGGCGACGCTAGAAAAACATGTCGCGCTTGCCGTGTTCGATGTCGTGCAGGCGTTCAATGGTCAGGTCGCGGATGCCGTCCTTGCTGATGCTCGACAGCGCTTCCTGGATGCGCTGTTCGCCGATGGCTCGGGTCTCGGGATCGGCGTAGTCGATGAGGTATTCCTTGAAAGTGAGCAGGGCGTTGGGCAGGCAGACGTGCTGGATGGTCCCGTCCTTGGCCAGGCTCATGAAGCGGTCTCCGGTGCGGCCCTGGCGGTAGCAGGCCGTGCAGTAGCTGGGGATAAAGCCGCGCTCGCACAGCATTCGTATGACCTCGGCCGGCGAACGCTGGTCGCTGGGTTCGAACTGCTGGCCGTTGTTGGTGTTGCTGGTGGGCTCGTGGTCCTCGTGGACCTTCTGGTAGCCGCCCACGCCGGTGCAGGAACCGGCGCTTATTTGGGAGACGCCATAGTTGATAAGTTCGTCGCGGAAATCCGGGTCCTCGCGGGTGGACAGGATCATGCCGGTGTAGGGCACGGCCAGACGGATGACGGCGATGATCTTTTTGAAAGCCTCGTCGGGCACGAGGTAGGGGAAGGTGTCGAGGTTGACGGCTCCGGCCGGACGCATCCGGGGCACGGAAATGGTGTGGGGGCCGACGCCGAAGGTCTTTTCCAGATGCTCGGCGTGCAGGAACATGGCCACGGTCTCGTATTTCCAGTCATAGAGGCCGTAGAGCACGCCGATGCCCACGTCGTCGATGCCGCCTTGCATGGCCCGGTCCATGGCCGTGGTGTGCCAGTTGTAGTCATGCTTGGGGCCGGAAGGGTGCAGGGCCGCGTAGCGCTCGCGGTTATAGGTCTCCTGGAACAGGATGTAGGTGCCTATTTCGGCGTCCTTGAGCGTTTTGTAGTCCTCGACGGTGGTGGCGGCGATGTTGATGTTGACGCGGCGGATGGAGCCGTTGCCGTCTTTGATGCTGTAGATGGCCTTGATGGCGTCGGTGACGTACTCGATGGGGCAATTAAGCGGGTCCTCGCCGGCTTCCACGGCCAAACGCTTGTGGCCAAGCGATTCGAGGATCTCCACTTCGCGCCGGATTTCGTCCATGGTCAGGCGCTTGCGCAGCTGTTCCTTGTTGCTGCGTTTGTAGCCGCAGTAGACGCAGTTGTTGATGCAATGGCTGGAGATGTACAGCGGCGCGAAAAGCACGATGCGTTTGCCGTAGATGGCTTCCTTGACCTGTTTGGCGGCCCGAAACATCCGATCGAGCAGGGCCGGGTCGGAGACTTCGAGGAGCACGGCCACTTCCTCGGCGCTAAGCCCCTTGTAGCCCAGGGCCTTGTCGATAATGGCGGCCACGGCGTCCGGGTCGGCGGCCAGGGTCTTGGCGTTGGAAAGGGCCGCGTGGATGCGGTCGTCGTCGATGAAGGCGTCCGAAGAGCGCTGAGATTCGTCAATCATTTTGGGCCTCCTTGCCGAGTGTTTTGCTCGTCAGGGCGGATTTGACGGTTACGCCGGGAATATTCCCGAGCCTGCCGGTAAGCGAACCGATCTCATCGGTTGTGCCTTCGATAATCAGCGAAACCACGCCGGCCTGGTATTCCGGCTTGGGGATGCCCATGCGGCCGAGCACGATGTGGCCGTGGTCGCTGATGACGGCGTTGACCTTGTCCGAGACGTGCTTGGGGTCCTCGATGACGATGCCGACCACGCCGATGCGCCTGTTCATGAGGTCTCCTTCGGGGCAATAAAAAACGCCTCTGTTTCCCGTGGGAAAACAGAGGCGTCGGTATACGGCTGGTTCATGGCGTCCCCCTTCGGCGCAGGGATGCGTCCCCTTGCCGTCAGATCGCGGTATGGTGTCGTTGCCTTCGCGCCAAGTCCTCAACGGCCCCGGTGCGGCAGCAGGAAAAACATGCCTGAAGTGGTTGCCGGAAGCAAGCATTTTTTGCGGGGGCGCGGCAGTCCGACGGTACTGGAGCGTCCGGTCGCGAGGGCCGCAGTCTGGCGAATGATATAAGTGGAATTGTTTTTGTATGGTTTTTTCTTTTTCTTGCGGTATTCTTGGTGTATGATAGGAACAGTGCCGATCTATAGATGACATCTATTTCGCGTAAACAGGAAATACTTCACGTGACAACTGATTCCCTGGAGAAGTGTCGGTGCGAAGCCGGTTCTGTTGATTGCAATGTTTGCGATAGATCAAACAATTGTTGTTATTCGTTTGATGTCAAAGAGGTAGGCTTTGTTATCTCTGATAGAGGGATGCACTTTCTGCTGGAGAACAGTAGCGATATTGTTTTTGTGGTCGATCCTGATTCTGAATGCATCGTCAAGGCGAGTCGTTCCGCCTGTGAATTTTTGGGTTATAGCCAAGAACATATCGTTGGCAAGCCTCTGAGCGTCTTCCATCCCGTAGAAGAACATGCTGCTTCTCGCGATGTGTTTCGAACCTGCGTCACGGCTGCCGAAGCCGGAACGCCGGGGCATAGCCCGTCCATGACGGTGCTGCGTCGGGACGGCGTGCGCGTTTCTTGCCGCATGGCCGTGGCCATGCTGGGCTGGGGCGCGCGCCGGCTGGCCTGCTGCGTGTATTCGAGTCCGGCCCTACGAGGACTCGTCGGCAGCGGCCTGCAGGACAGCGAAGCCTACTTCGCCCAGGCGTTGCCCCATATCGACGACGGGGCCTGGAGCTGGAATCCGCTGACCGGCGAGCTGTATCTGTCGCGCCAGTGGCTGCGCCTGCTGGGCTACGGACCGGACGACGCGCCGCCGACCCGGCAGGAGTCCCACGCCCTGCTGCATCCCGACGACCGCGACCGGGTGTTGGACGTCCTTGACGCCTGCGTGCGGGGCGAGAGAGCCTCATTTTCCCTGGAATACCGGCTGCTGGCCAAGGACGGCTCCTACCGCTGGCTTCACGGCCGGGGCGCGCCGGTGCGTGACGGGGCCGGCCGGCTCACGCTGCTTACCGGCGCGACCACGGACATCACTCGGCGCAAGGAAACCGAGCTGGCCCTGGCCCAGGCCCGGGACGCGGCCATGGCCGCCAGCCGGGCCAAGAGCGCCTTTCTGGCCAGCATGAGCCACGAGATCCGCACGCCCATGAACGTGATCCTGGGCATGGCGGAACTGCTGGCCGAATCCTCCATTTCCTCGTCCCAGCGGCGCTACCTGGAGGCCATCGCCGGTTCCGGCCGAATGCTGTCGCAGCTTTTAAGCGACATCCTCGATTTTTCCCAGATCGAGGCCGACCGGGTGGCGCTATTTCCCGAGACCTTCGATCCGGCGGCCTTGACCCGGGACGTGTGCGGCCTGGCCAGCGAGGCGGCTGCCGGCAAGGGGCTGTCCCTGACGGCGTGCACGGCCCCGGCCCTGCCTGACCGGCTGGTGGCCGATCCGTTGCGGGCGCGCCAGGTACTGCTCAATCTCGTCTGGAACGCCGTCAAATACGCCCAAGCCGGACGGATCACGGTCTCGGCCGCGCCTTGGTCCGGCCCGGCCGGCCAGGGCTTTGTCATGTTTTCGGTGCGCGACAGCGGCCCGGGCATCGCGGCCGAGGCCATGGCCCGGATTTTCGATCCTTTTTCCCAGGCCGACGCCGCGGCCCATCGCCGTCAGGGCGGGGCCGGGCTTGGGCTTTCCATCAGCCGGGCGCTGGCCCGGCTCATGGGCGGCGATGTCGTGGCGGAAAGCGCCCCCGGCGCAGGGTCGTGCTTTTCCTTCACCCTGCCGGCGCTGCGAGCCGGCAGGCAGGTCGCGCCGGAACAACCGGTCGTTTCAGGTCCGTCCAACCCGGCGCGTTGGGAGACGACGATGGGGCATGGGGCAGCGGATAAAAGACGGAGAGTGTTGTTGGCCGAGGATTCCGAATCCAACCGGGAACTGATTGAGCTGTTTTTGGAGAACGAGCCGGTGGAACTTGTCTGGGCGCGTAACGGCTACGAAGCCGTGGCCGCCGTCACCGAGGCCCGGGAACCCTTCGATGCGGTGCTCATGGATGTGGAGATGCCGGTCATGGACGGGCTGGAGGCCACCCGGCTCATCCGCCGGCTGGAAACCGACCGAGGCGGCAGCCGCACGCCGGTGACCCTTCTCACCGCCCATGCCTTGTACGAATTCGAGAGCAAGGGCCGCGAGGCCGGCTGCGACGCGTTTTTGACCAAACCCATCCGCAAGGCCAAGCTGCTGGAGTTTCTGGGCGGGCTTTTTGACTGGCGTCTGAAGGACTGAGCCGGACGCGCGTTGCAAACAAAACGGCCGGGGCACTGCATGCCCCGGCCGTTTTGTTTGAGGACTCCCCGAAACTATTCGGGCACGACTTCGAGGACCGGGTCGCCGTAGGGATCGACCACGGTCTTCTTGATATGAATGAGCTCCAGCCAGCGCCGCACCGTGCCGACGATGACCACGGCCATGAGCGCCATGACGATGATGGCCAGGGTGGCCAGGAGATACAACCCCTTGGGGATGTAGTTGTTAAACACTTGCAGATAGCCGGCCCAGAAGGTGATGACCACCATGGACAGGCCCGGCACGGCCGTCATCCAGGCATAGCGGGCCTTGCCCATGCGGATGATCATGGTGGTGCCGATGAGTAGGCCCACGGCGGCCAGCAGCTGGTTGGACATGCCGAAAAGCGGCCAGATGGTGGAGATGTCGCCGGTGTAGACGAGGTAGCCCCACATGAAGGTGAAGATGGCCGAGGTGGACAGGATGCCCGGCATCCAGTGCTTTTCCTGGAACTTGGGGATCACCTGGCCGATCATTTCCTGGAGGAAGAACCGGCCCACGCGGGTGCCCGTGTCCACGGCCGTGAGGATGAACACGGCCTCGAACATGATGGCGAAGTGGTACCAGTAGTCCATGAGGTGGTTCATGATGGGAATCGACGAGAAGATGTGGGCCATGCCCACGGCCAGGGACACCGCGCCGCCGGGACGGCCGGTGATGTTCTCGCCAACGGCGGCGGAGAGCTGGGCCAGATCGACGGTGGCCATGCCGAGGGTCGCGAACACCTCAGGCTTGGTGTTTATCGCGAAGTAGTCGGCCGGCACCAGCACGCAGGCGGCGATAAGGGCCATGATGGCCACGAAGCCTTCCATGAGCATGGCCCCGAAGCCGACGAAGAGCAGATTGTTTTCGTTGTCGAGCATCTTGGGCGTGGTGCCGGTGCCGATGATGGCGTGGAAACCCGACAGCGCGCCGCAGGCGATGGTGATGAACAGGAACGGGAAGACCGCGCCCGGGATGATGGGGCCGCCGCCATGGGTGAATTTGGTCAGGGCCGGCATTTGCAAGTCGGGCCGGACGTAGAAGATGCCGATGGTCAGCATGGCGATGGTGCCGATCTTCAGATACGTCGAGAGATAATCGCGCGGGCACAGGAGCAGCCAGACCGGCAGCACCGAGGCCACGAAGCCGTAGATGGGGATGGTCAGCGCGATGGCCGGCCGGGGCATGTTGAAAAACGGTCCCCAGGTGGGGCTTGAGGCCACGTAGGGGCCGATGAGGATGGCGACAAAAAGCAGGCCCACGCCGATGATGGAGGCGCCCAGCACGTCGCCGTCGCGCCACTTGTGGAGATAGACGCCCATAATGAGCGCAATGGGGATGGTGGCGAAGACGGTAAAGGTGCCCCAGGCGCTGTCGTGCATGGCGTTGACCACGGCAATGGACAGGCCGGCCAGGGTCAGAACGAGAATGAACAGCACGGCGAAACCGGCCACCGAGCCGGTGCCCTTGCCGATTTCCTGGGTGGCGATGTAGGCCAGGGACCGGCCCTTATGGCGCACCGAGGCGAAAAGCACCACGGTGTCGTGGACGCAGCCGCCCAGGACGCAGCCGATCAAGATCCACAGCGTGCCCGGCAGGTAGCCGAACTGGGCCGACAGCACTGGCCCAAGCAGAGGGCCGGCCGCCGCGATGGCCGCGAAGTGGTGGCCGAAAAGGACGTACTTGTTGGTCTTTACGTAGTCATGTCCGTCCGCCATTTTGATCGCCGGGGTGATCCGGTCGATCTTGGCTCCGAGTACCTTACGGGTGAAAAACAGCCCGTAGAAGCGGTAGCCGATGGCGAAGACGCACAGGGCGGCGAAGACCAGGGTCATGGCGTTCATGCCAGCCTCCCGTGTTTGGGCCGCCCGGGGATCGGGCGGGCCGTTGCCGATGTTCGGCTCCGGGATGGCATCCCGGGCCGGCGACAACAAGACGCCGCACGCCAAAGGGCGATTGTCGGGGGCGAAAGGGCGGTTTTACGGGGCGACGGACAGGTCGGGCGGGTTGACGGGCCGGGGCGGCGTCGGCCCGGCAGCGTCACGGGCGTCTGGGGCATCCCGGGCGAACCTGGGCGGCGCGGCCGGCGGGGTCCGAAAGACGATGCGCGTGCCCCGGCCCGGGGCGCTCTCGATGCCCAGGGCGTAGTCGTGGCCGAAAAGCTGCACCAGCCGCTGGTTGGTGTTGCGCGCGCCAACGCCTTCGGTGAGCGACCCGGCGGCGTCGGGCGAGAGGATGCGCGCGCGGGTTTCGGGCGACATCCCAAGGCCCTCGTCGGCCACTTCCACCCACAGATGGCCGTCCCGGCGGCGGGCCGAAACCGTCACCCTGCCGCCTTCGGGCCGGCCCTGCAAGCCGTGGCGCACGCTGTTTTCCACTAGCGGCTGGATCAAAAGCGGCGGCAGCAGCCAATCCTCGCAGCCGGGTTCGAGGTCGATTTCCGAAACGATGCGGTCGCCGAACCGGGCTTTTTCGATGGCGAGATAGGAGCGCACCTGCTCCATCTCCTCGGACAGGCGGATCAGTCCCCGCGAGCTGTCGAGGTTGCGGCGCATGTAGCGGGCCAGATCGAGGAGCAGTTCCCGGGCCTGGCCCGGGGCGGTGCGGCAAAACGAGGCAATGGTGTTGAGGGAATTAAACAGGAAGTGCGGGTTGATCTGGGCCTGGAGGCGGCTTATTTCCGCATGGGCCAGGAGCTGGTTCTTGATGCCGATGTCTTCCAGTTCGAGCTGGGTGGAGAACAGATCGGCCAGGCCCTTGGCCAGCTCGAACAGCGGCTGGTCCAGGGGGCGCTGCTTGGTGCCGTAGATTTTCAGGCAACCGCGTATGGCCGCGCCCTTGCGCAGGGGTACGATGATGGCTTCGCGCAGCGGACAGTCGGGCAGGGCGCAGCCGATGCTTTCCTGATCGCGCAGGAAGAGAGCCGCGCCGGATTCGTAGGAGAGCCGCGTGGCTCGGGTGCGCCAGGGTTCGCCGGCCAGATGGTGGTCCTGGCCGGCCCCGACATGGGCCAGGATGGTGCTGTCGCCGGTGATGGCCACGGCGGCGACGCCGGTCTCCTGGCGGATGATGGCGGCGGTTGCCTGGGCCGATTCCGGGGACAGGCCGCCGCGCAGGTGGGGCACGGTCTGGCTGGCGATGGACAGGATGCGCCGGGCCTCGGTGGAGTCCTGGTGTTCGCGCAGGCTGCGCTGGAGCTTCAGCGCTCTCGTAAAGATGGCCGCGCCCATGGCGTTTATGACGATCATGGGCGCGCCGATGACCTTGACCAGTTCCACGGCCTCGTCAAAGGGCCGCGACAGGGCCAGCACCAACCCCATATGGACGGTTTCGCCCACCAGCCCCAGGGCCATGGCCCAGCCCCAGTCCAGGGACTGGCCCGGAAAACGCCGGGCGATAAGCCCGGCCGCCGCGCCTTCGAGAAAGGTGGCCAGGGCGCAGGGCAGGGCGCTAAATCCCCCCACGTCTATGAGGTAGCGGTGGCTGCCGGCAATGAGCCCGGCCCCGATGCCGACCACCGGGCCGCCGAAAAGGCCAGCGGTGATGACGCCCATGGCCCGCAGGTTGGCGTAGGAGTGGAACACGGCATTGCCGGTGTAGGTGCCGAGAATCCCGAAAACGCCAAAGAGCACGGTGACGGCCGCAGTGGCCCAGGCCGGGCGTTTTTGCCCCAGGCCCATGCGCTCGAAGGGGGCCAGGGTCATGATGGCGAAGCCGCCGGCCAAAAGCAGGCCGAAGCGTTGGGAGAGGTGGACGAACAGCCCCGGGACTTCGGGGGTGAGGATGTCGAGGTTCATGGGGCCTCCGTCAGAGTCCCAGACGTTCCTTGAAGTCGCGCACCCGGTTGCGGCTGACCGTCACTTCGGTGCGGGCCGGGTCGTTCATGACGAGCAGGTATTTGCCGCCGACCCAGGGCGAGAGTTCGGCGATGCGTTCGAGATTCACCAACACGGCCCGATTGGTCCGAAAAAAGGGCTGGCCGGCCAGGCGCTCCTCGGCCCGGGTCAGGGTGGGGAAGCCATGGCAGGGATAGCGCCCCTGATCGGTGAGCGCGCCCACGTCGCGGTCGTCGGCCTCGATGAGCACCACCTCGGCAGCGGGCAAAAGCGCGATGCGGCCGTGGCGCAGCACGGCCACCCGGGCCAGGCCTCCGCCGGCCCGGCCCAGGCCGGCCAGAAGCGAGCCCAGGGCGTCGGTAAGCCCGGGGCGGCCCTCGGCCAGCCGGCGGCGCACCCGGTCCAGGCTCACGGCCAGGCGATCAGCGGCCACGGGCTTTAAGAGATAGTCCAAGGCGTTTTGTTCGAAGGCGGCCACAGCGTACTGGTCAAAGGCGGTGACGAACACGAAAAGCGGCACATGGGGCAGGCTTGCTGCTTCGGCCAGGAGGTCGAAGCCGTCGCGGCCGGGCATGCGGATGTCGAGGAAAACGAGATCAGGCCTGGAGACGGCCATGGCGGCCAGGGCGGCTTCGGCCCCGTCGGCCTGGCTGGCCTCGACGTCGGGGTGTTCGCCGAGCAGGTAGGCCAGCTCGTCGCGGGCCGGTTTTTCGTCGTCAACGATAAGCGCGCGGATGCCCATGGACCGTATCTAGCCCCGCCGCCATCCCCTGTCCAGCCAGCGCCTCTCCCCCATTTACCCCTTTCCCCCATACGGGGGGTCCGGGGGCCTCAGGCCCCCGGCCGCCGGAGGCATCTCCCTTCTTCCCTCTTCTCCTTACTCAGTCCCCCCGCACGGGGTGCCCGGTGTTGTCGGGCGACCACAGGGGCGTTTCGGTGCAGGGGTGCTCACGCAGCCCGCAGGGGTCGGCGTCGCAGACCGGACAGCAGGGCGGGTCGCAGGGGTCGGCGTGGATCATGACGTCGGATTCGGGGCCGAGGTGGTCGGAGAGCAGGCGCTCCATGGCGTCCACCTGTTCGTGGGCTTGGGCTAGGGTCATGTCGCGGGGCAGGATCAGGTGCAGGTCCACGTGGACGGAGCGGCCGGACTTGATGGCCCGCAGCCGGTGGATGTCGATCCAGGACGGGTGGCGGCGTTCCCGTAGCAGGTCGCAGATGCCGGCGAGCAGGGCCGGGTCGGATTCGTTCATGAAGCCGGACACGGACTGGCGCACCAGCGCGATGCCGGTCCAGGCGATGTTGGCCCCGACCAGGCAGGCGACCAGCCCGTCGAGCCACAGCCAGCCGGTGATCCAGACGAGACCCAGGCCCAGGAGCACGCCGACGGAGGTGTAGACGTCGGTGAGCACGTGGCGGCCGTCGGCTTCCAGAGTGAGCGATCCCGAGCGTTTGCCCTGGCGCAGGAGCTTAAGCCCCAGCCACAGGTTGACGCCGCTTGCCGCCGTCAAAAGCCCGATGCCCGCGCCGAGACGCGGCAGGGGCAGGGGATGGAAAATTTTGTCGTAACACTCCCAGAAGATGGCTGCTGCGGCAAACAGGATGAGCATGCCTTCGAACCATGCGGCGTAGTATTCGATGTTGCCGTGGCCGTAGGGGTGGCGCGAATCGGCCGGCTTGGCGGCGACCGAAACGCTTAAGACGGCAAAGGCGGCGGCCACCACGTTGATGATGGACTCCAGGGCGTCGGACAGGATGGCGGCGGAGTCGGTCAGCACGTAGGCCCACATCTTGACGGCCAGCAGGACCACGGCCACGGCCAGGGACAGCCGGGCCGCCCGGACCTCGGGCACGGCGGTTTTGGCGAAGATCTGCATGGCGTATTTCTACGTCGGCCGGGGCGTCCTGTCCATGGTCGACGGGCTTTCCCTTGACGCGGGGCGGGCGGACAGACACAAGAGGCTGA
>JAEZEM010000031.1 GCA_023417745.1 Pseudomonadota bacterium | reverse complement strand
GAGTTAAGGTTGTTTTTCATTTCCGTGGTTTTGTCCATGAGTTGACCTCCAACGCGATCTATCCCTTCGAAAAGGATTTCGGGTCATAGCAGAAACCCCGCGAACACACAACAAAAAAGGCCCCGCCCGTCCCGTCAGGCCAGCCCTACGAGATCATAGTCCTTTGCTTCTTCAATGGTGGCCGTCACCATAGCCCCGGGCGCGACGCCCGGCCCGCTAACGTACGTCACCCCGTCGATCTCCGGGGCCTGGAACCAAGTGCGCCCCATATGCAGCCCCGGCCATTCGGGATGGACGCTGTCCACCAGCACTTCCGTGTCCCGGCCGACCCAGTCTTCCAGCAAATCGGCGCTGATCTCGCGCTGGGCGGCCATGATCGCCTCCACCCGCCGGGCCTTGACGTCGCTGCGCACCTGACCGGCCATGGCCGCCGCCGGGGTGCCGTCCTCGCGGTGGTAGGGGAACACGCCGACATGATTGAGCTTGGCTTCGTTGACGAACGTGAGCAACGTCTCGAAATGTTCTTTTTTCTCGCCGGGAAGCCCCACGATAAACGTCGAGCGCAGGGCGGCCTCCGGAAAATGGCGGCGCACCCGCGCAATCACCGTCTCGGCCGAAGCGGCCTTGGGCCGGCCCATGGCGGCCAGCATGTCGGGGTGCACATGCTGGAACGGGATGTCGAAGTACGGCACAAAGGGCCGTCCAGCCCCGGCCAGGAAAGAAAGCAGATTGTCCGTCACCCCGGACGGATAGAGATAGAGCAGCCGCAGCCACTTGAGGCCCGAAAGGGGCAGGAGCTTGCCCAGCAGGGCCTTGAGGCCCTCCTGCATCCCCAGATCGCGGCCGTAGGCGGCCACGTCCTGGGCCACCACCACCAGCTCCGACACGCCCTTGTCCAATAGCCGCCGGGACTCTTCCACCAGGGCGTCCAGGGGTTTGCTGACCAGCGGCCCGCGAATTGACGGGATGGTGCAGTAGCGGCAGGCGTGGTCGCAGCCTTCGGCGATTTTCAAATAGGCATAGGACGGCGGCGTGCTGGCCAGGCGGCCGGTGGGCGCGGCCGTTTCGGCGGACAAGGCCTGGGCCAGCCGGCCCGGTATGAGATCCAGCTCCGAAGGCAGACCCCAGATGTCGACCTCGGGCAGACCGTCGCGCAGTTCCTGGCCAAAACGCGAGGGCAGGCAGCCGAGCACGGCCAGCACCGGGCGCGGCGACAGCTCGCGGATGGCCTCGGAGGCTTCCAAAATGGCGGCTACGGACTCCTCTACGGCCGGGGCAATAAACGAGCAGGTGTTGACGACGACCAGATCGGCCGCCTCGGGCGTGGCCGCCGGGGTGGTGGCAAAGGGCAGGCCGCCCAGCACATTCTCAGTGTCCACCCGGTTTTTCGGGCAGCCAAGGCTGATGGTGTGGACGCGGTATATCTTGGACATGGGTTTCGTTCCATCCTTGCAGGCAATGTGTGGCCGGGCTACCATGGCTTGCCCCGGATGGCAAAAGCCCGGCCGGGGCGGCAAAAAGCTTCAGGAGTCCCGATGGATACCCATACGCAGGAAAACGGCCTCAAGGTCGTGCTGGCCACCCGCAACGCCGGGAAGATCAAGGAATTAAACGCCCTGCTGACCGGGCTTGGCGTCACCGTGGTCGGGCTCGGGGAATTTCCGGAAATCGGCGAGATCCCCGAAACCGGGACGACGTTTCTGGAAAACGCCCGCCTCAAGGCCTGGGCCGTGGCCTCGGCCACGGGACTGGTGAGCCTGGCCGACGATTCCGGGCTGTGCGTGGACGCCCTGTCCGGCGCGCCCGGCGTCTATTCGGCCCGCTACGCCGGGGAAAACGCCACCGACGCCGCCAACAACGATAAGCTGCTGGCCGTGCTGGCCCATGTGCCCGAGGGCGACCGCACCTGCCGGTTCGTCTCGGTCGTCGTGGCGGCCGATCCCGACGGCGGGGAACTGACAGCCGAAGGTTCCTGGGAAGGCCGGGTGGCCTTCGCGCCCGCAGGCGACGGCGGCTTCGGCTACGATCCGCTCTTTTTCGACGCCTTAGCCGGCAAAACCGCAGCCGAACTCATGGCGGCCGAAAAAAACGCCCGCAGCCATCGCGGCAAGGCGCTGGCGAAGTTGGTGGAGAAATGGGGAGAGTGGCGGAAGAAAGACAAGAATTAAAGATGCCTCCGGCGGCCGGGGGGATGATCCCCCCGGACCCCTGCAATGAAAAATTTTAACGTGGTTGACCGGAGGGCGGCAAGCTGGTCGATTGTGGGCCTAAGCCCCCAGCGGGGGGAAGGGCGGCGTCGTTGCATGGACGAACCGTTTACGAACGGGAGGCTGGCATGACGAAATCCTATCTGCTCTTCAAGTGCGGGACGGCAGGGCGCACGCCGCTTGTGGCGTTTAGCGCCGACAACGTGGACGAGGCCCGGGAAGCGCCCACCTGGCTTCGGCGCAAGCACCCGGACATGACCGAGCTGCGTCTGGCCGAGGGCGAATTCTTCGAGATCATCGAAAAAGACGTCTGCGACCAGGCCGACTGGGACGCGGCGGTCAGCGCCATGGCCCAGGGTCGCCCGGCGGGCACTCCGGGAACTTAAGCGAGAAACGCCTCGACCGCTTCCAGGTAGCGCGCCGGCTGCTCCAGATGGTGGCTGTGGCTGGCGTCCTTGATGACGACTAGTCAAAAAGTTTTCCTTCCCCCAGCCGCCGAGCCCCCCCCGGTAATATTTCTCCATTTGGGGGGTCTGGGGGCCTCAGGCCCCCAGCCGCCGGAGGCATTCTTCGCCTTTCTCTCCTCTCCTTACCCCTCTTCCTTCCAAACTTCGCGGCTGCGGGCGATCTTTTTTTGGACGCCGGCCCAGGTCTTGGTGGCCAGGAACGCCTCGGGCCAGCGGCTGAGGAGTTGTTCGTAGAGGGTCAACGGCACGGTGAAGGTCATTTCGTCGGGCTTCAGGAATTTGCGCGCCGACGGGTCGCCGCAGCCGAGCACGGCCCGGGGCCGGCCCTTGGCCAGGTAGTGCAGCGGCCAGGTGGTCATGAAGCTGCAGCCGGCTCCGAAGGGCGCGGCCGTGACCTCGAAGTCGTCGGTGACGAAGGTGGCCAGGTTAGCCAGACCGGTCAGCACTTCGCCCCGGGCGAAGAAGGTGACGGTTTCGGGGGTTTCGTTTGGGGCGAAGCGGCTGACGGGTTTGAACACGCAGTATTTGGCCGGGGCCGGGCGCGGGGCGATTTCGGTGAAAAAGCGGCGGGCCGAGGCCGGGGAGGGCAGGTAGCGTTCGCCGGCCACGGGCGTGCCGGGGATGCCGGTGGAGATGTAGCAGGCGATGAAATCGAGCTGGGGCTGGTGGAAGCCGAGGTAGAACGAGCCGCCCGGGCAGCCGTAGCGATCGGCGGCGAACCAGGCTGCTTCGCCCTTGCGACGGGCCAGCCAGAGCTTGCCCAGGACGCAGGAAAACGAGCCCCAGATCGCGCCCCAGTCAAGGGTTCCGGTCTGTTCGGCCTCGATGGACAGGGGCGGGCCGGCATTGGGAGCGAAGCCGGCGGCGGGTTGGTCGTTGGTGTAGAACATGCCGTAGGGCGTTTCGGTCAGGCCCAGGGCATCAAGCAGTCCGGCCAGGGCGTCGGTGGGGGCGATTTCGGGCATGGCGCGTTCTCCGGTGGCGGTTTGCGCCGGGGCCGCGTAGGGGCGCGGCCGGCGCGGGCGGCGCAAGGCCAGGGAGCTTGCCTTGAGAAACCGGGGGGCGCGC
>JAEZEM010000020.1 GCA_023417745.1 Pseudomonadota bacterium | reverse complement strand
TCACCGCTCTCATCGAAGCCCTGGACACCCCGGGCAAAGGTGAGCTGATCCACCCCGTGTTCGGCTCCTTGGACATGGCTTGCCGCAGCTACCGGGTGGACCACCACGAGGACAGCCCGGATTATGCCGAGATGGAGCTGGTCTTTACCGAGGCCAGCCCGGACATTCCCTTTTTCGCCAAGGCCGCCTCGGCAACCAGCCAGGCCGCCGAGCTGGCCGGGGAGCTGGAAAGCTGCCTGTCCCTGGCCGGTTTGGCCTCCCTTGCCGGCTACGTGGCCTTTGCCGCCTCGCTGCCCGGGCGCGTGTCGGCCTATGTCCGGGGTGAGGTCTTGGGCGCGATCCGGTCCGTGACCGGCGCGGCCCGGACCCTGGCCGGCTTGCCCCAGGTGGTGGCCGCCGACGTCCTGGCCATCCCGCAAGCGCTCGTCAGCGAGGCCCGGGCCGTGGCCGGCCAGGTCGTTGGCCTGGCCGGGCTGCCCGGCCAGTTCGGCCGCTTCGCCAATCTGGCCGCCATATCCGACAAGCTGCCGCGCCTGCCCCAGGCCAAGGGGGGCAGCTCCACGCCGTACCGCCTGCAAACGGCCGCCTATGCCGGCGGCGTGGCCACCGGCCCCTTGACCGGCGCGGCTGCGCCTCGGCCGAGCCTGACCCTGCCGGCCACGGGCACGGCTTCGGCCGCCTCTTCCCCGGACCTCTCCAACTATCCGGGCCAGGCCCGGGCCATCGCCGCCGCTGTCTGCAACTTGGAGCGGGCCACGGCCATGGCCAATGCCGCAGGCCAGGCTCTGGCCGCCGAAGCCGTTGCCCCGAGCCTGACCCCGGCCGAGGTGGAGACGGTCGTCGGCAGCACGCGCGAGCGGTTGCGGGACTGCATTGAAGAACATCGGCTGGTGCTGCCCACCCACCAGGCCTACCCGGTCATTGAGCAGGTGCGCGGGGCCGCCCTGGCCATCCAGGAGCTGGGGGCGACCGTCATCCATTTGCACCCGCCCCTGGTCAGCCACGCCGCCCCGGGCCTGTGCAACCTGCGTTTGCTGGCCCATTGGCTCTACCGCGACCACACCCGGGCGGCCGAGCTGGCGCGCCTCAACCCCGGCCTTCGCAACCCCAACTTCGTGGCCCAGGGCCAGGTCATCCATGGCTTCGCAAACTGACGACACCGACCGCATCACCGTGCGCGTGGCCGGCCGGGAGCACCGGGACTGGACCACCTACCGCATCGACTCGCACCTCATCACCCCGGCCGACGCCTGGCAGGTGACGCTGGGCATTCCGGCCGACGCCTTGCCCGACACGGTCAAACCCTGGGCCGCCGTGGACGTCTGCCTGGGGCAAGACGTGGTGCTGACCGGCCGCATTGACCGCATCGAGCGCGAGGTAGCCAAGGGCACCAACGCCCTGGCCATTTCCGGCCGCGACGGGGCGGCCGTGCTGGTGGATTGTTCCGCCCCGATCTTCACCCGGCGCAAGGCCACGCTCCAGGAGGTGGTGGACCTAGCCGTGCGGCCCCTTGGCGTGTCGCAGGTGCGGGTGGAGGCCACGGGAGCCAAGGAAAAGGTGGAGATCGAACCGGGCATGACCGCCTGGGACGCCCTGGCCCAGGCCTGCGAGGCAAACGGTTGTTGGGCCTGGTTCGAGCCGGACGGCACGCTGGTGGTCGGCGGCCCGGATTATACGGCCGCGCCCGTGGCCACGCTGGTCATGCGGCTGTCCGGCCAGGGCAACAACGTCCTGTCGTTTACCGTCACCGAAGACGTTTCCGGCCGCTACAGTGAGGTGACGGTTTTGGGCCAGGCCCACGGCACCGAGACGACCGACGGCCAGCACAACATCAAGCACCAGGAGACCGACGCGGACGTGCCGGGCTATCGACCGCTGATCCTAGTTGCCGGCGACTGCGACGGCGCGGCCGAAGCCAAGCGCCGGGCGCAAAAGACGCTCATGGATTCGCGCCTGGAGGGCTTTACGATAACGGCCCGGGTGCGCGGCCATCGCATCAGCGACGGCGGCAAGCCTTGGACGCCCGGCCAGCGGGTGCAAGTGGTCAGCGAGCCTCACGGCTTGGACGCCACCTATTTTCTGATGGCCCGCACGTTTCTCGGCGGCCGCGACAAGGGAAGCATCACCGAGCTGACCCTTAAAGAGGACGGCGTCTGGCTGCCCGAGCTGGCCAAGACCAGCGGAGGCAAGGGCAAAGGCAAGTCGAAAAGCGCCGGCAAGGTGGTGGAGCTGTCATGAGCAACGACTTCCTGCGCCGCATGGACACCAAGATCGCCCGCGCCCTGTCCCGGGTGCGCCTGGGGTTTCGGGCTGTGTTGACGGCTTTGGACACCTCGCCCAGCGTGCAGTTGCTCCAAGCGGACGGTTTGTCCGGCGAACAGTTGCAAGCCGCCGAGGTCTTCCAGCACTTCGGCTTTACGTCAGCCCCGCCGGCCGGCAGCCAGTGCATCGTGCTGCCGCTCGGCGGCAAAAGCTCCCACGGCGTCATCGTGGCCACCGAGCACGGCAGCTACCGCGTGCAGGCGCTCAAAAGCGGCGAAGTCTGCATCTACAACCAATCCGGGGCCAAGATCACCCTGAAGGAAGACAAGCTGGTCACCGTCGAATGCAAGCGGCTGGTGTTCGACGTCGAGGAAGACATCGACATGAAGGCCCAGCGCATCCGCGCCGTGGCCAGCGAATGGATGGGGCTATACGCCCCGGAATGGGAAATGGGCGGCGACGAAGACGGCGGCGAGTGCGAAGGCGTGTGGCGCGGGAATCAGCATATCACCGGGACGTCGAGGGCGGATGTGGATCATGTGAGCGGCGGGGTTTCGCTGGTCGGGCATGTGCATCCCGAGAATGATGGGGGTGGGCCGACCGCCCCCCCAAGGGAAGATTAGGTGGTATTCAGAATCATTTTGGATGAACTTCATCAATTATTGGCATAGCTTATATTGACAATTTTATCAATGGCGGAGTACGGAAGGGAGAAATAAGCTGAGGGGGAAATCATATGGATCGCTTTTATTTTTTTCGCCTGAAACTTGTTAACAAGCGGGATCAATTTGCATTAACTGAACTCAATAGAGGAGAACTGTTGCTTAAAATTATTAAGTTGCGCCCCAATGACTTCGTCCGTAAGGGTATCGAATGGATTATGGCCAACACGGAGGAAATTGATCCTAAATCTATTTTCTTCAAGTTTGGGCGATTGACACGAAAAAGTCGAGATAAATACGACCCTCAAACTAGAATGTTTGTCGAGACTGAGGACGACATAGTTGAAAGTACAAAATGTTTATATGACTCAAGCAACCAAGTACTAGCTATTGAAAAATGTAGCGACACACCACTTCCGACAACTCTTGCAAAATATATAACATATATAATCAATAATATCCAAGACGGGCCACTCTTTCAATACTTAGCCAGCCCCGAACGCGATTTCTTAAAACTGTGCAATTGCCAAGCCGACCCCATTCCGAATCCCATGGACTTCATCGACAGCCTTTCTTCTGCTTTTAGAATTACTCAGTTTGATATCACGTTTTTCCGAAAAAACCCAATAGACTTTGACGCGCTTCTGGAAAAGCCTATGCAGACTTTTCTTGAAGCGACAGAAGGTGAAACGAGCCGGGCAGGGGTAAGTTCTGAAGAAGGTCTTAAGAGTCAGGTTCTTATGGACTTGGCTCATGCAGCCGCTGCTACAGGATCGAATGCCACTGCAAAGATTCAAAAACACCCTAATTATAGAAGCGAAACGATAGTTATGAACACAAAATCAAACATTGCACATATTGATATTGAAGATATTAACACAAAAAACATGCAAGATCTTATTGAATTGTTAAACAAGATACGCGAAGAATACAAAAAAATACGAGGGCGAAATGATAGCTGATTGGCGCAGGCTTATTAGGCGAATTTTTCCTAAGCAAAGGGGAGCGGGGAATGCGCCTAACTTTTGGCGCTGGCTTTTTTGCAAGAAAGAAGATGATAAGCCTGGATACTCTACTTTAATTGATCGTTGGCTTATACTGCACTTTCTTGTTGGTGTTTTCTTGGCTTCAGTCATTTCTGGCAGTAACTTTGTCGAGTCTGCCAAGAATGTCATTATCCCATTTGCAAGCATTTTGACTGGAATAACGTTTGCTTGGTCTGGAAACATCACGGCATTACTGACAACAAAAGAATTAGATAAACTTTCAGAGTTAAATCCAGAAGGAATAACAGGGTACGTTTTTAGCGTTCAAAGATCTATATTAATAATTTTTATAGCACTCATGTTGTGGGCCTTGGTGGGCCTTGGTCTTGTAGAAAATTTTATATATAGATTTATCGTTTTTTCGGCTTCAAGCATAGCAGTCCGCGAGAGCTGGAGTGTGATTATGTTCGCGCAGCTGCTTACGATCTATAGAGAGCGCGTAGCCAAATCACTAAAAAACAAAGAGAATGGCACAAAGTAGAATAACATCGAATAGAGCCAGTCGTTGCTTGATATATATCTTTTTTCTTTCCTTCTGAACCCCTTCACCTATCCCACCACCCCTAACCGCCACTAAGGTGGCGGGCATGGGCATCGACAAGGGCATTGATCCATACACCGGCGAATATTTGCCCTCCCGCATAAACCACCTGGGCAACGCCGTCTACATCCGTCTCGCCACGCCTTTGGGTTCGTGGTGGGCGGACACCGCCATTGGCTCGCGCCTGCATGAGCTGGCCCGCTCCAAGGACTTGCCCCGCATCGGCAAGCTGGCCCGGCAGTATGCCGCCGCCGCGCTGCAACCGCTCATTGACGACGGCCGGGCGCGCTCCATCGACGTGGCTTCCGAACAGCCCCACGACGGGCGTTGCCTGCTCCTTATCACCGTTGTGGACGCCCTGGGCCGTGTGGCCACCTTCCAGCATCCGGTGCAGGTGGCCTAGCATGTATACGATCCCGACTTTTGAAGCCATCCGCGCCGCCTATCTGCGCGACATCAAGAACCTGCTGCCCGACGCCGCAACGGACGCGGACAGCGATCATTACATCCGCGCCACGGCCGTGGCCGCTGCCGTGGAGGGCTTGTATCAGCATCAGCTGTGGATTGCCCGGCAGGTGCTGCCCGATACGTCGGACCCGGAATATCTGGAGCGCCACGCCGCCTTGCGCGGCATCAGCCGCAAACCGGCCATCGTGGCCAGTGGCGACCTGGTCGTCCAAGGCACCCCCGGCGCGGTCGTCCCGGCCGGCGAAACCGTGCGCCACGTGGCCACGGGGCTGCTCTTTGTGACCACCGCCCAAGGCATCGTGGGCACCGACGGCCGGACGGTCGCGCCGGTCGCGGCCGCCCGGGGCGGCGTCATGCCCGTTTTTACCGGCGAGCCGGTGCTCTTTGTCCAGGCCCCGGAGGGCGTGCTGTCCCAGGCCGGCCTGACCCTGTCCGGCGGCGTGGCCGCCGAGACCGACGCCGAGCTGTTGGCCCGGCTGCTGGACTACATGCAGCACCCGCCCGGCGGCGGCAACGCCTATGACTACAAGCATTGGGCGCTGTCCGTGGCCGGCGTGTCCCGGGCCTGGACCTATCCGCATCGCCGGGGGCTGGGGTCGGTGGACGTGGCCGTGCTGGGGCCGGATGGGCCGTGCCCGCCGTCTGTGCTGGCCGCCGCCCAGGCCGTGGTGGACGAAAAGCGCCCGGCTGCCTGCATGGACGCTTGGGTGCTGTCGCCGACGCCGGTCAATGTCGCGGTCAAGGTGGCGGTGCGCCTGGACGCCACGGTGACCACGCTGGCGCTGTTTACGGCCCAGTTCCAGGAGGCCCTGGGCGTGGCCCTGGCCGACTTGCCGCCCGGCGGCGTGGTCTATCGCTCCAAGATCGAGGCCGTGGCCTCCAGCCTGCCGGGCGTCATTGATCGGCAAGTACGCGTACCGCAAAGCAATTTTGTGGCCGTGGTG
>JAEZEM010000529.1 GCA_023417745.1 Pseudomonadota bacterium | reverse complement strand
AGGCCCCCGGACCCCCCAATAAGGGGGAGGGTCGCTCGCGAGGCTTAGAGCATAAGGAGAGAAACATGTACCACGGTACTGCCCATACGGTCGGTGCGCATATCGACACCGACGCCATCATCCCGGCCCGGTTCCTGGTCACCACCGACCCGGCCGAACTCGGGGCCAACTGCATGGAAGGCCTGGAAGCCGGCTGGATCAAGAAAGTGAAGCAGGGCGACATCATGGTCGCCGGCGAAAACTTCGGTTGCGGCTCGTCGCGCGAACACGCGCCCGTGGCCCTGCTCGGAGCCGGCATCCCGGTGGTCATCGCCCACAGCTTCGCCCGTATCTTCTACCGCAACGGCTTCAACATGGGGCTGGTGCTGCTGGAGATCGGCGACGACGTGAGCAAAATCCACGACGGCGACGAACTCAAGGTCGATGCCGATACCGGCATCATCAATAACGTCACCACCGGCCAGACCATCCAGTGCAAACCTGTGCCGACGTTCATGAAAGGCATTCTCGACAAAGGGGGCCTCATCCCCTACGTCCAAGACCGCCTGGCCGAGCGCGCTTAGGGGATAAGAGAGAAGAAGAGGGAAGAGTGCCTCCGGCGGCCGGGGGCCTGAGGCCCCCGGACCCCCCAAAGGGGTAAAGTGGGCTGGACGACCGGCTGTCAGCGCGCACTCTCGAATAAACATTTGCCTTCCATTCAGGGGGTCCGGGGGGATTATCCCCCCGGCCGCCGGAGGCATCTTCGTCTTGATCTAGAAGGACATATCATGCGTTACAATATCTGCGTCATGCCGGGCGACGGCATCGGGCCGGAGATCGTGGCCGAGGCGGTGAAGGTTCTGGACGTGGTCGGCAAGAAGTTCGGCCTGGAGTTCGCCTACACCCAGGCGCTTATTGGCGGCGCGGCCATCGACGCCAAAGGCGTGCCGCTGCCTGATGAGACGGTGGCGGCCTGCAAGGCGGCCGACGCCGTGCTGCTCGGCGCGGTCGGCGGCCCCAAGTGGGACGAGATCGACCCGGCCATCCGCCCGGAAAAGGGATTGCTCGGCATCCGCAAGGCGCTCGGGCTTTTCGCCAACCTGCGTCCGGCCAAGCTGTTTCCCGAGCTGGCCGCCGCCTGCTGCCTGCGCCCGGACATCGTGGGCCAGGGCCTGGACGTCATGGTCATCCGCGAGCTGACCGGCGGCGCGTATTTCGGCGAACCGCGCGGCATCGAGAAGCGCGGCGACGAGGAAGTCGGGTTCAACACCATGGTTTATGCCGAGCACGAAGTGCGCCGCATCGCCGTGGTGGGCTTCGAGACGGCCCGCAAGCGCGGCAAGAAGCTGTGCTCCGTGGACAAGGCCAACGTGCTGGACGTCTCGCGCCTGTGGCGCAAGGTGGTTCTGGAAGTGGCCAAGGACTACCCGGACGTGGAGTTGAGCCACATGTACGTGGACAACGCGGCCATGCAGCTGGTGCGCGCCCCGTCGCAGTTCGACGTCATCGTGACGGAAAATCTTTTCGGCGACATCCTGTCCGACGAAGCGGCGGTCATCACCGGCTCCATCGGCATGTTGCCCTCGGCTTCGCTTGGCGCGGCCAACCCGGGCCTGTACGAGCCCATCCACGGCTCGGTCCCGGACATCGCCGGCCAGGACAAGGCCAACCCCTTGGCCACCATCCTGTCCGTGGCCATGATGCTCAAGCATTCCTTCGACCAGTCCGCCGCCGCCGAGGCCATCGAAGCCGCCGGCGCCAAGGTGCTGGCCGACGGCTACCGCACCGGCGACATCATGGAGCCGGGCAAAACCCTGGTCGGCTGCAAAGCCATGGGGCAGCTGGTGGTAGAGCGGTTGGGATAGGGTAGGGGCGCGCCAGCCCGACAGGATACGGCGCTGCCTCAATTTTTGCATTTCCCAGGAATCCCCGGACGGTAATGGTCCGGGGATTCCTGGTTATTGGGCAAGTCGTGCTTTTATCCGCGTAGCGCAATGCCAGGACTCGACAAATTTCTTGTTTCTTCGTGTTCGCAAGGAAGTCCATGGTTCAGGCTTGACGCATACCGAAAAGGTATATACCTGTTTGGTATGCGCGTCATCGCGAAGCCAGCCTTGATTGATTTTTGGACCTTGCATCCAGCCGCGAAAGAACCGCTTGCCGCGTGGTATCGGATTATGCGGCGGGAAAGTTTCCAAAATTTCAGTGAAGTCCGGAAGGCGTTCGCGAGCGCGGATTACGTCGAGGGATTCACGGTTTTTGATATTGGCGGCAACAAGTTCCGCTTGATCGCTGTTATTCGTTATGAATGGCAAACGGCGTATATCCGGGCCGTCTTGACGCATAAGGAATATGACAAGGGTGCTTGGAAAGGAAAAGTGAAATGAACAGCGCGACCACGAGCATTGATCCAGCCGCCATTTTGCAGGCTTGGATGCCGTTTAAAGAACTTGTTGGCGTGACTTCCGTCAAGACGGAGGAAGATTACGAGCGGGTGACCGCGCTGGTCAACGTGCTGCTCGACGCCATCCGCGATGATGCGGCGCATCCGCTTTCCGACGTGCTCCATTACCTGACCGTGCAAATGGCGGACTATGAGGCCACGCAAGTGGAGATTCCCGAGGCGCAGCCCAAGGACGTGTTGCGATTGCTGATGGAGCAGCACGGCCTCAAGCAGGCCGACCTGACGGATTGCGCGCCCCAAGGCCATATCTCGGCGATGCTGTCCGGCAAGCGGGGGATCAGCAAAGAGGCGGCGAAGAAGTTCGCCAAGCGGTTTGCCGTGAGCCCGGGCGTGTTTTTTTGAATGCGTTTTTTGGTCAAGCAACAACATCGTTGACATAATCTGCTGTTTTAAACTTGAAATTAAAGCGATTCAATCGTATCAGGACAAATATCCTATATTGACGGGGCTGAGGCATGTTGCCATGCGTCTAATTCTGTTGATATATTTGTTTTTATCAATTCTCTGCTATACTTGGACATACTTGGCGGTCCACTATTTGCCGTTAGCCGAATTTACAAGGAATCATAGCAATTCAATATGGTTGCTGGGGCCTCCTGGATTGTTGTTCCTCGGAGGGCGAGCGTTAATTTGTTATGCAATTGGAAGTTTATTGTTTATTGTTTGCTGTGCTATTTCTCTAAGAAGCAAGTCGATGGCTGCAACAATATTTTCTGTCACGTCTGCAGTGATCATTTGGGCTTTGTTTGGTTCTTTTACGACAGGAGTTTTTGTATAGGCAGAGTTTATGAAAAACAATATTTTTATATAATTTTAAGATTATCAAGGTGAAAATGATGGCCTACGAAGCGTTTTTGTAGTTGTTTATGTTGTAATTAAAACCGATTTCAACTCTGGCAATAATATTTAAAAACCCCTTTGTAACATTATTTTTACGACAATATAGTAATAATATTTTTCAAGCATGTCAAACAATAACAGATTGCAAGTCTCAAGAAAAGAACAGTCGTAAATCCATCACTTCACGATGCATGTGTTGCCGGGCTTTAAACTCTTGGCAAGGCAAACCTAGTACGGTGTGTTCCTGTGTACGCCACGTCCTAGCCCATCCCGATTCACCGAAAACGGATGGCCGATTTTTTTTGCTTTCTTATTTTTTCCCTTTATTTCTAGCCCCCTAAACCACCTCGGCCAGACTCCCCCTCAGGGCTGGTTCTCCTGCCCATTTTTGCGTACAACGCGCGCCATGGCGGGCGGACGTCCTTGTCGCGCCCCTTCGCCGCAACACTCCAGCCAAACGACGCACTCCCCATGGCCAAAGTCAGTCTGCAAAATATTTCCAAGGCCTATGCCGGCCGCGACCTGTTCAGGGAATTCTCCCTGGAGATCCCCGGCGGCACGCGCCTGGCCGTGGTCGGCCAGAACGGCGCGGGCAAGTCCACGCTTTTAAAACTCATTGCCGGCGTGTCCGAACCCGACAGCGGTCGGGTGGTCCTCTCCACCGGCGCGCGCCTGGGCTATGTGGCCCAGGAAATGGACGCTGCCGATCTCGGCATGTCGCTTTTAGCCTGGGTCATGGCCGCGCTGCCGTCCTGGAAGGAATTCTGGAAACGCTACGACGCGGCCGTGGCTGCCGGCGACGAAGCGGCTATGGCGGCCCTGGCTCACGAACAGGCCAGCCTCGAACACGCCCTGGGCTACAATCCCGAGTACCGGGCCAAGACCATTCTCTCGGGCCTGGGGTTTGAGGAAAAGCACATGGGCGCGCCGATTTCCGGCCTGTCCGGCGGCTGGCGCGAACGAGCCAAGCTCGCCCGGGTGTTGACGGCCGGCGCTGACGTGCTGCTCCTCGACGAGCCCACCAACCACCTCGACCTCGAAGCCGTGGCCTGGTTGGAGGCATTTTTGACCGCCTTCGAGGGCGTGCTCATCTTTGTCGCCCACGACCGGGTGTTTCTCGACCGCGTGGCCACCCACACGCTGTTTTTGGGCGAAACCAAGCCCATATGGCGGCCTGGGTCGTTCTCCCAATTCCTGGCCTGGCGCGAGGAGATGGAAAAGCAGTGGGAGCGGCAGGCCGCGGCCATCGACAACAAGATCAAGCAGCACAACGTTTTTATCGACCGCTTCCGCTACAAGTCGAGCAAGGCCAGGCAGGCCCAGAGCAAGCTCAAAAACGTGGAAAAGCTCAACAAGGAGATCGTGAGCCTGCGCGGCGACCGGCCTGATGTGCGCGGTCGCACTCTCGATTTCTCCTTGCCCGAGCCGGAACGCTGCGACAAGACCGTGTGCGCCGCCGCCGATCTGGCCTACCATTGGCCCGACCGCGCGCCGCTGTGGCCGGCGCTCACCTTTCAGCTGTTTCGGGGCCAGAAAGTCGCGCTGGTCGGCCACAACGGCGCAGGCAAGACCACGCTGTTAAAGCTTCTGGTTGGCGTCAACAAACCTACTGACGGCCGGCTGGTGCTCGGCACGGGCGTCAAGCTCGGGTATTTCAGCCAGCATCAGACAGAAATCCTCAACACCGAAGCCACGGTCATGTCCGAGATGCGGCGCATGGCCGGCCCCAAGGCCACGCATCTGGAGTGCTGCTCCACCTTGGGCCTGTTCCTCTTGGGCGAGGACTATTGGGATCGCCGAGTGTTCGAGCTGTCCGGCGGCGAGAAGTCGCGGCTGGTGCTGGCCGGCCTTTTCTCGGCCCGGGCCAACTTCCTGGTCCTGGACGAACCCACCAACCACCTGGACCTGGAAAGCCGCGAAGCGCTGGTGCGCGCCCTGGCCGAATATTCGGGCACCATCCTCATGGTCGCCCACGACCGCTATCTGCTGCGCGAGGCCGCTGCCGAGGTCTGGTCCGTGGGGCCGGACGGGCTGACGGTGTACGAGGAAGGCTACGCCGCCTACGAGGCGGCCCGGTTGGCCGAGGCTGCCGCCGCGTCCAAGGCCGAGACGGCGGGCGCTGCCGAGGACAGCCCGCAAAACGCGCCCAAGCTGTCGCGCCAGGAGGACAAGGAGCGCAAGCGCCGGGTGGCCGAGCTGCGAAACGCCCTCTACCGCGACATCAAGCCCAAGCGCGAGGCCTTCGAAAAGCTCGAAGCCGAACTGGAAACCCTGCTGGCCAAGCAATCGGAAGTCGAGGCCGTCATGGCCGATCCCGAAACCTATGCCCAGCGCGAGCTTTTTGCCAAGCTCAGCAAGGAATACAGCGATCTTTCGCGCGAAGCCGAGGATCTGCTGGCCCGCATGTCCGTCATGGAAGAGGAGATCGCCGACCTGGAGGCCCGCCGGGCCGCTTTGGTGGAGGACGCATGAGCGGGGCCGCCAAAGTTGTCGAGGTCGTGGCCGCCGTCATCTGGAAGGACGGCCGGTATCTCGGCGTCAAGCGTCCGGCGGGCAAAGCCATGGCCGGAGCCTATGAATTTCCAGGCGGCAAGATCGAGCCGGGCGAGACGCCGGAGCAGGCGCTTTCGCGCGAACTTTGTGAAGAATTGGGCATTAGGCCTGTCGCAATTGCCTTTTTCCGCGAAAAAGCGCATTCCTACGAACACCTCTCGGTCCGTCTCCATTTTTTCCACGTCCGGGCTTATGACGGGGAACCGCTTCCCCTGGAAGGCCAGGACATGGAATGGCTGACGCCCGAGGAGGGCAGGACCAGACCGTTTCTGGAGGCCGACCGCGACATCGTGGACGCCCTGGCCGCCGAAACGGCCTGACCCACCGGCCCTGCGAAGCAATCCCCCTTTGAAAGTTTTTGAGGAAAGGGGGTCCGGTGGAAAACCCCTTTTTTCAAAAAGGGGTTTTCCACCGGTTCCTCTTCCACAAGGAGACACCGTGCGGATCAGGGAGTTGATGGAGGCCAGGCGGCCGTTTGTTTCGTTGGAGTTTTTCCCGCCCAAGGAGCGTGAGGCCTGGGAGGGATTTTTCGGCGTGGTCGAGAAGCTCATCCCGGTGCGCCCGCTTTTTGTCTCCGTCACCTACGGGGCCGGCGGCAGCACCCATGCCCATACCCTGGAGATCGTCTCCCGCCTAAAGACCGCCTACGGTCTGGAGCCCATGGCCCATCTGACTTGCGTGGGCGCGAGCAAGGACAAGATTCGCGGCTTCCTCGACGCCCTGGCCGAGGCCGGCGTGGACAACGTCCTGGCCCTTCGCGGCGATCCGCCCAAGGGACAGGAAACCTTTGTGCCCGATTCCGAGGATTTCCAGCACGCCTGCGATCTCGTGGCCTTCATCCGGGCCGAGTATCCGAACCTGTGCCTGGGCGTGGCCGGCTATCCCGAGTGTCATCCCGAGGCGACGTCGCCGGAAAAGGATCTGGAGCATCTGCGCCAGAAGTTGGCCCTGGGCGGCAGTTTTGCCGTCACCCAGCTCTTTTTCGACAACGACCGCTATTTCGATTTCGTGGCCCGAGTTCGGGCCGCTGGCATCGACGCGCCCATGATTCCGGGTGTGCTGCCGGTCTTGAGCCTGGCCAGCATCAAGCGGTTCGCCGCCCTGTGCGGCGCGTCGCTGCCGCCGGCCTACATGGCCGAGCTGGAAGCGGCCGACGCCGCCGGAGGCAATGCCGCCGTGGCCGAGGTCGGCATCGCCTATGCCCGCGCCCAGGCTCAGGATCTGCTGCGCCGAGGCGCGCCGGGCGTGCATCTCTATACGCTCAACAAGGCCGAGGCCGTGCTCTCCATCGTCTTGGGCCTGGAATATTAGACGAAACGTCGTAAGAGGCAGGGGGACTAACGCCTTTCCAGTGATGGGTTTCCAAAGGGCGGCAGCCCTTTGGCCGCCGGAGGCTTCCCCCCTGAACTTCTCGCAACGATTTGACGATAATTTTCGCCGCGCTGCCTGCCGGGATGCGCTCGGTTGCGGGACGCGGCACACACGTAGATTGCCTTACGGAGGATCGTATGGGCGGGGGCGAGTTGGTTGTGGCAGTG
>JAEZEM010000527.1 GCA_023417745.1 Pseudomonadota bacterium | reverse complement strand
CCCCCCTTTAACCTTTGTCTTTATGCGGGGGGTCTGGGGGCCTCAGGCCCCCAGCCGCCGGAGGCCTTCTTTGCCTCTCTCCCTCCCCTCGTCTCGCCTCACGCGCCTCACCCTTCGCGACGCGAGTAATCCATATTGCGGCGTACGGGTTCGAAGCCAGCCTTAACCACCAGCCGGCGCAGCTCTTCTTCTTCCATGCGGAAGTGGACGCCGGCGGCGGCAACCACGTTTTCCTCGATCATGGTGGAGCCGAAGTCGTTGGCTCCGAAAAAGAGCGCGGTCTGGCCGATCATGGGGCCTTGGGTCACCCAGGAGGCCTGGATGTTGGGCACGTTGTCCAGGAACAGCCGCGACAGGGCGAGCATTCGCAGGTATTCCCAGGACGAGGTCTCGGGCACGGAAAGCGCCGTGTTGCCGGGCTGGAAGGTCCAGGGGATAAAGGCCGTGAAGCCGCCGGTGGCGTCTTGCAGATCGCGGATGCGAAGCAAATGTTCCAGCCGGTGTTCGATGGTCTCGCCAAGGCCGATGACCATGGTGGCGGTGGAGCGCAGGCCCAGCTTGTGGGCTTCGGCCATGACGCCGATCCAGGCGTCGGCCGGGCACTTTTTGGGCGAAACGTGGCTGCGGATGGGATCGGAGAGGATTTCGGCTCCGCCGCCGGGCAGGGAGGCCAGGCCGGCGGCCTTGAGTTCGGCCAGGACCTCGGCTATGGACAGCCCTTCCATTTCGGCCAGGAAGACGATTTCCGGCGGCGAGAAGCCGTGCACGGCCACGCCGGGGAACTGCCGGCGCAGCGCGGACAGCATGTCGGTGTAAAAGCCCAGCCGCAGTTCGGGGTGCATGCCGCCCTGGAGCAGGATCTGCCAGCCGCCGAGCCCCACGGTCTCGGCCACCTTGGCGGCCAGTTCCTCGGGCGAAAGCACGTAGCCTCCCGGTTGGCCGGGAGCCTTGAAAAAGGCGCAGAACCGGCAGCCGCAGGCGCAGACGTTGGTATAATTGATGTTGCGGTCCACGATGTAGGTGACCACCGGCTCGGAATGCAGGGCGAGTCGGGCGGCGTGGGCCAATTTGCCAAGGGAAAAGACGTCTTCGTTTTCCCAAAGGGCGCGGGCCTGGTCCAGGCTTAAGCGGGCTATGGCGCGATCCGACATGGTGCGGTTGACCTCCAGGCAGTGATGCCGCCAAGCCGATACACTTTTTTGCCGCAAACGAAAACACCCGGAGACCTGATGCTCTACGCCGACGCGACGCTCAAGGAACTGCTTACCCCGGGCAAGACCATTGCCCTTATTGGGGCCAAGGACCGTCCCGGCACAGACGTGGACATGGTCGGGCGCTTTCTTTTAAACGCCGGCTTCCGGGTCATTCCGGTGCATCCGGCCCGGGCCGAGGTCTGGGGCATCCCGGCTCGCAAGACTCTGGCCGAAATCGACGACCCCATTGATCTGGTCAATTTGTTCCGCGCCCCGGCGGCCTGCCCCGACCATGCCGCCGAAGTACTGGCGCTTACGCGCCGGCCGGCCTGCTTCTGGATGCAGACGGGCATCGCCAGCCCCGAGGCCCGGGCCATGCTCACGCCAACGGGCGTCGTTGTCGTGGAAGATCGTTGCACAATGGTTGAATACCGCCGCCTTTGGGGATAGTAAGTGGAAATGCCGACCGTCACCGCCTTTGTCTGTCAACGTTGCGGCCACTGCTGTCAGGGCGTGGGCGGCATCGTCATGTCCGCCGCCGACATCGAGCGGCTGGCCAGCCATGTTTCCCTTGACCGGGAGACGTTTCTTGCGCGCTATGCCGAGTTCGTCGGCGGCCGGCAACGGCTGGTCACCGGCGACGACGACTATTGCATTTTTTATGCGCAAGGTTGTTCGGTGCATCCGGCCCGTCCCGACGTGTGCCGGGCCTGGCCGTACTTTCGCGGCAACATCATCGACGCCGACAGTCACGCCATGGCCGCCGAGGATTGCCCGGGCATCAACATGCAGGCCCCCCACGCCGAATTCGCCAGGCAAGGCCGCGACTATCTGACCAGCCGGGGACTTTGCCGGCCCCGGGGAGCCGACGTGCCCGAGGCCCTGGTCGAGACCTGCCCGGACAACCCTTAAGGCGGCGCGGTCATGGGCGGACAGGATTCCATGCGCCTGGATCAGGCGCGCGCCTTGCTTGGGGTTTCCGCCCGCGACGACATTGAGGCCGTCAAATCGGCCTATCGAAAGCTCGCCTTCAAGCTCCACCCGGACCTGCATCCCGACGATCCGGCGGCCAAGCGCAAATTCCAGCGCCTAAACGAAGCCTACCTGCTCCTGCGCCACTACTTGGCCGACCGCGACGACACGGCCGGCTACAGGCCGCCGGGCGAGGACAAAACCGCCGGCCCCAAGGCTTCGCCAGGGCCGGGCGCGGGAGCGCGGACTTCCCGCCCGGGCGGGCCGCCGCCGCCTCCCCCGCCCCCGCCGGGAGCCGAGGCCGGGGCGCGCCAGCAGCAACGCAAGGCCAAGCAGGCCTATACCAAGGCCTCCAAGGATAACGCCGACACCGGGTTTTATTTCCGCCGCGAGGAAGTGCTTCAGGACCTGCTCAAGGATCCCTTTGCCCGGCAGGTCTTCGAGGACATCTACCGCCAGGTGAAAAGCGGCCCCCAGCGCACCGCCAAGAAAGTGGCGGCCAAGGGCGCGCGGGAAGTGTCGTTCAGCTGGGGCGACAAGGCCGTATCCTTTGACATGTCCAAGGGGCTTCTGGAAAATCTCAAGGGATACTTTAGAAAACAACTCGACGACGAACAGACCGTGCATCTGCCCAGCGCCAGCCTGCTGCCCGGCACCCGCATCCGCGTCGGCATCCGCCACGGCCTGGGCAACGCCAAACCGACCATGGTGGAAGTCACCCTGCCGCCGGATTTCGTGGTGGGCCGGCCCATCCGCCTCAAGGGCATGGGCCGGCGCATCGGCCCCATGCGCGGCGACCTCTACCTGCGCCTTTTGGCCAAATAACGCCCATCGTCCATCAGCCTCCAAAGGAGGTCCGCCATGCTCCGTTCCAGCCTGTTGCTGTTGTCCGCCGTCCTTGCCGCCCTCGCCTGTCTGCCTGTTTTGGCTGACGCCGCCGGCCCCGAGCGGGTGGGCGGCCCCTGCCGCTACGAGAGCTGCCCGGGCACGGCCACCTTTGTGGACGTCAAGGCCTGGCAGCCCGAATCGCCCCTGGCCGGCGTGCCCACGCCCTATCCGCCCCTGGCCGTGACCTTCACCTTCGCCCCCGCCCAGCCCATCATCAATGAACCGCTCTACAAGCCAGGGACCGTCCACGCCTTCACGCTCGTCAACTCCATGCCGCCCGGACCGCGCTTTGCCGCCAAATACGGCATCACGGCCGGGGCAACCGTGCCTTGTGAGCTACGCGTCATCCGTGAAGGGACCTGCACGCCGGTGGTGTTCGAATTCCCGGGCATTGATCGGGCCGATTACTTCGAACTGACCGGCAAGCCGTAAAGCCAAGGACACTCCATGCGCGTCACGGGGGGCTATTCCGGCGGTACGCCGTCCGGCGGCGACGGCCGGGACCGCTCCGATCCCCAGGCTTTCAAGCGCGGCCGGAAAGTCGGGCAGATCGTGCGCGGCCGGCTCCTCGCGCCTGGTCCCCAAGGGTTATTCTGGGTGAACCTGGCTGGGCACAAGCTGCTGGCCGCCCTGGACCATGAACCGAGCCCGGGCCGGGAACTTGTTTTCCGCATCGAACGCCTGGAGCCGGAACTGCTCTTTCGCGACATCACCCCGCCGCCCTCGGCCGTGGACGATCCGGCCCTGCTCCTGGCCGCCCTGGCCGAAACCCGCTCGCGCTTCGAAGCCCTGCTCCATCGCGGCCCGGACCTGTTCGCCGTGGCAAGCCAACCGGCGCCCACCGCGCCCCTGGCCCCGCTGGCCGCCCGAAAACGCCTTGTTGCTTGGCTGACGTCCACCCCCGAAGCGGCCGGCCTTTACGGTCGCCTCCGGGAACTGCTGCGCATGGTCCGGACCTTTCTGCCGGCCCAGGCCGGGCACCCGGTCTACCTGCCTTGGGCCTTTCCCGGTCTCGACGCCAGCGAAGGCCTGGTCACGCGGTCCGGCCGCACGTTCGCCTTGCGGCTCTTTGGCCGGCTGGCCGAGGCCGGTCGGGTGTCCGGGATCTTTTCCCTGTCCCTGGGCCGGGCCAGCTACCGGCTGTCCCTGGAGCGTCCCGAGGCCGGCGAAGGGCTTGTCAAAGCCCTTACCGCCGTGCGCCTGGGCCGACGGGAGCTCGCGCCGGTCTGCGTGCATCTCGGGCCGCTTGCCCCGGCCGAGGCCGGCGGGCTTTTCGCGCCGCTCGTGGCCGGCGCGGCCCGGCCCTTTACGGGGCTGCGGCTTCGCGTATAAAAGCCCTTACCGGCGGGCACGCCGGATCGAACACACCCGGAGCGTTCACGCATGGCGTACAAGGATTTGCAGGAATTTTTGCGGCTTTTGGACAAAAAGGGCGAGCTGAAGCGCATTGCCGCGCCGCTGGACCCCTATCTGGAAATCGCCGAGGTCACCGACCGGGTGTCCAAGGCCGTGGGACCGGCGCTTTTCTTCGAAAATCCTAAGGGTTCGCGCTTCCCGGTGGTGACCAACGCCTTCGGGTCCTTCCCGCGCATGAACCTGGCCCTGGAATCCGAGGATCTCGACGCCCTGGGCCGACGCATCGACGACGTGCTGGAAATGGAAAAGCCCGAAGGGCTCATCGAGAAATTAAAACTCCTGCCCAAGCTCGCCAAGATGGCCGGCATCTTCCCCAAGACCGTGCAAAGCGCCCCCTGCCAGGATGTGGTCCTGACCGGCGACGCCGTGGACCTGTCCATCCTGCCCGTGCTCACCACCTGGCCCGGCGACGCCGGCCCGTTCATCACCTTCCCGGTGGTCATCACCAAGGACCCCGAGACCGGCAAACGCAACGTCGGCATGTACCGGATGCAGGTCTTCGACAAGACCACCA
>JAEZEM010000523.1 GCA_023417745.1 Pseudomonadota bacterium | reverse complement strand
CCGCCGCCCTGGCCGATTTCGCCGCCGGTGCGCCGGCCGCCCAGCGCAAGGGCAAGGCCGGCGCGGCCGGCTGGCTGGGGCGGCTGGCCCTGGCCCTGGGCGGCGAACGTTCGCAAATGGTGGTGGCCAGCCAATCGGAGGCCTACGCCGGCGCGCCGCACTACGCCATGCTGGCCCCCGGACGCGGCGAATCCCTGCCGGGACTGCCGGTACAGGACCAGACTCTTTTCGACGCGGCCGGCAAGCTCTACGCCCAGACCGGCGGTTCCCTGGGCAAGGCCTTCGCCGCCGGCCGCGAGGCTCGCCAGGACCTGCTGGCCAAGCTCCTGGAAGAGTCCCGCCGGGCCGCGGCCGGGGCCGTGCCCGCGCCGCATTTCGCCGAATTTGGCCCGCGCCTGGGCAAGGAACTGGCTAGGCGGCGCGACGCCGCCCTGGGCTTTGTGGCCGTGGGCGGCTTCGACACCCATAGCGGCCAGGGCGCGGCCAAGGGCTATCTGGCCGACCGGTTGCGCGACCTTGGCCAGGGCCTGGCCGGGATGCTGGCCGGCCTGGGGTCGGCGGCAGCGGACACCGTGGTCGTGGCCCTGGGCGAATTCGGGCGCACGGCCCGGGAAAACGCCTACGGCGGCACGGACAACGGCCTGGGCGGAGTGATGCTCGTCATGAGCGGGCCGGTGGCCGGCGGCCGGGTGGTCGGGCCGTGGCCCGGGCTGGCCGGACACCGCCTGGCCGGCGGGCGCGACATCGCGGCGGCCACAGACTGGCGCGAGGCCGTGGCCGCCATTGCCGTGGCCCATCTGGGGCTGCCGGAAAAGCGGGTTCCCGACATTTTTCCGGGTTTGGCCCCGGGACAGATGCTTGGCGGCCTCGTGGGATAACCTCGGATCGTCGCCCTGCTGTTTTCATGGTAATTATTGCGGCGTCCATGACGCTTGCCGCATGGCCTGGGCTGGGATATTGCGTAGCGACCGTCATGGCGGTCCCTCTATGAGCATGCCAGTCCACGCCGTTTTCTTTTCCCGAGGCCTATGCTTTTTATGCGCCTGGCTGATCCTGACGATGCAGCCCGGCCTTGCTTGGGGAAAAGAACGCAAAAACGTTCTCGTCTTGCATAATTTCAATCAGGATTATCCCGCCATAGCCGCCTTCGATCTGGGGCTGCGCGAGACCTTCGCCTCGGACGCCCGCTTTGACGTGCGGTTTCTCGCCGAATACCTCGATCTCCAGGCCTACGAGAATCTGCCGGCCTATCAGCCGGAGGCCGCCCGCTATTTGCGACTCAAATACGGCCACGTCCGGCCCGACGCAGTGTTTGCGGACAATGCCGTAACGCCCATGATCGCCCATCATCTGGACGGGTTGTTCGCGGGCGTGCCCCTGCTGGTGCAGGCGGAGAGGGATGCCCCGGGCGGCGTGGTCGTGCCCGGGATGACGCCCATGCCCTGGGCCGTGTCCGAGGAGGCCATTGCTCACAATTTCGAGTTGATCGAGCGGCTGTTGCCGCACGTCAGACGGGTGGTGGTGGTGCTTGGCGCGTCGTCGGCCGAGGCCCGCATGGGCGCGGCCGTGCGGGCGGCCGCCGCGCGCCATGCCGGGCGGCTATCTGTGGAAACCACCCAGTCCCTCGGGCTGGACGCCATGCTCGACAAGGTCGGTTCCCTGGAACGGGACACGGCGGTGCTGGCTGTCCGGTTCGGACGCGACGCCGCCGGGGTCAGCCATATTCCGGCCCGGGTCATGCGCCAGGTCGCCGAGCGCGCCAGCGTGCCGGTCTTTAGCGTGGACCGGCATGTGCTTGGCAACGGCATGGTCGGCGGCTACTGCCACGCGCCCCGGCTGGCCGGCCGGCTCGTGGCCGCCTGGATGATCGGCCTCTTCGACGGCCGGCCGGATTCCAACGTGCCGGAGTTTAAGGATTTCCTGATTTATGCCTTTGACGCCCGGGCGTTGGCCCGGTGGAAGATCCCGGAATCGGCCCTGCCGCCGGGCAGTGAACTGCTCTACCGCCAGGAGAGTCTGTGGGAGGGATATAAGCCCTACATATTGGGCGGCGGCCTGTTGTTCGCGGCCCAGACCGCTCTGGTTGTCGGGCTGGTGGCCAATCGCCGCCGCCGTCGCCGGGCCGAGGCTGCCCTGGCGGCGCTCAACGCCTCCCTGGAAGCCCGGGTGATGGCGCGCACCCGGGAACTGCACGAGGCCAATGCGGAACTCCATGACGCCAAAACGGCCTTGGAAAACCTCAACGCCAGCCTGGAGCGCCTTTCGCGCACCGACAGTCTGACCGGGCTGCCCAACCGTCGTCGGGCTGAGGAAGCGCTGCACGAGGCCCTGGTCCGGTTCCGGCGGCATGGCCATGGTTTTGTGGTGGCCATGGTCGACATCGACCATTTCAAGCGGATCAACGACGCCATGGGCCATGACGCCGGCGACGCGGCCTTGCGCCAGGCGGCCCGGGCCATCGCCGCCAACCTGCGCGAGACCGATCTCGTCGCGCGCTGGGGCGGCGAAGAATTTTTGTTGCTGTTGCCGGATACTGCAGAGGAGGGGGCGAGGCGGCTTCTGGCCCGGATTCGCGACGGCCTCGCCTCGCAGGCCCCGAGTTGCGCCGAACTGTCGGCTCCGCTCACCGCGACGTTTGGCGCGGCCGCCATCCGTCCCGGCGAAAGCCTCGACGGATTGGTCCGCCGGGCCGATCAGGCCCTGTACCGGGGCAAGGCCATGGGCCGCGACAGGGTTGTCTGGGACACGGGGGACGCCGCCGAGTCCGTCGTCCTTTGAAAAAGACGTTTTGGGCGGGTTGCTTGTGAGGCTGGCGCGTGCGGAGCGCGGCGCAGGGCGTTTTGAGGCGTGGCGCGAGAAACGCCGACGTCGGTTGGCCGGGATTTGCGACGCGAATCGCCTGCAACGGCGCGCGGGCAAGCTACCGGCGTCGTGATCAACGGGGAGCCGGTTGCGACGCCGGGACGGGACAGGGCGAAACCGCGACGCCAAAGTCCTTGTGGCTTGGGGTCCGTTTCAGGAGGCCGGCGGGTTCGCGTCCGCCTTTGTGACCTATGCTTCGCGCCGCGTCCGTTCGCGCGCGGTTGGCGTGACGCGCGTACGGCCGTTTCGCCCTGTCTCGTCCGGGCATCTTCGAGAGGGCGGGGCAGCCCAGGGGGGACGGCTCGCCGCTTCCCGTCGCGGTGAAAACAGGCTAAAAAGGCTCTGTTGCGCCGCGATTTGCGATTTTTTTCACATATGCGGCAAAAATGCAACCCCCGCAGCCCGTGCAACCTGTTGGAATTGCACGGGCCGTTTATTTATTTTCGCCAAAGGCGTTTTTCGGACTGGCGTCAAGGTCGGGCAAAACCGCAACCCCAGCCTGGCGCATCGCGCCCATCGCTAAGAGATTGCCCGACCCTGGCCGCCTGCGGCAAGCGCCGGTCACGTCGACGCCCAGGGGCGGCATCGTCGGCTCGCGGTGGTCCCGCCAAGCCGCCTTGAGCCCGTTTGGCGCGCCGGCTTGGCGCTCGGTTCACGACAGTCCGAAGCCTCCTGATCGCTTAACACGCCGGAATGACGGCGCTGAGCAACCGAGCCAGATTTGCCTCGGCTTTTTTGGCCGTGGTCAGGACGTCTTCCAGGGTGGTCTCGGCCATGCAGTCGGGCAGGTTGACGTTGGTCAGACAGGAGATGACCAGCGTTTCCAGGCCCAGGTGGCGGGCGGCGATGACTTCGGTGACCGTGGACATGCCCACGGCGTCGGCCCCGAGCAGGCGCAGCATCCGGGTCTCGGCCGGGGTTTCGAGGCAGGGGCCGAGCACCCCGGCGTAGACGCCGCGCTCCAGGCGCAGCCCCAGTTCCAGGGCCTTGGCGTCGGCGATTTCGCCCAACCGGCGGCTGTAGGCCTGGCTCATGTCCGGGAAGCGCGGTCCGGCCCCGTCGTCGTTGGGGCCGACCAGGGGATTGCGGCCGGTCAGGTTGATGTGGTCGGTCACCCGCATGAGGCCGCCGGCGGCGAAGTGGGGGTCGAGCGCCCCGGCGGCGTTGGTCAGCGCCAGGACGCGCACGCCCAGGCCGGCCAGCAACCGCACGCCAAAGGCCACGTCGCGGGGCGAATGGCCTTCGAAGAGATGGAGGCGGCCGGAGAGGAGCAGCGTCGGCCGGCCGGCGACGTTGCCCAGGGCCAGGGCGCCGGCGTGGCTGGGGGCGGTGGAGCGGGGGAAGCCCGGGATGTCGGCGGAGGGCATTTCCTTGCGTTCGTCCAGGGCGGCAATGAGGCCGCCAAGGCCGGTGCCCGAGACCAGCCCCACGCACCCGGCCGGGATGTCGCCCAGGCGGCTGGCGACGGCGTCGGCGGCGCGCTTTACATCGTCATTGTAAACCATATACACCTCTCCTGTTGTCGCTTGTCGTAGCATGGGGCCGGCCGGTCGGGAAGGGGGAGGCCTTTCCCGGATGCGAAAGTCCCAAAATCCGCCCCAATACGGACACAACGCATGGATCTCGGGACGTTTCTTGGCCTCGCGTCGGGCATTTCGCTGGTGCTCGGGGCCATTTTCATGGGCGGTTCGCTACGAGAATTCCTCGACGTTGCGAGTCTGATGATCGTGCTTGGCGGCACCATCGCCTCCACGTGCGTGGCCTTTCCCGTGCGCGAGGTGATGCAGGCCTTTTCGGCCATGTTGCAGATCTTTTCCTCGCGCAAGGTCAGCGACGCCGAAGTGGTGGAGATGATGGTGCGCATCGCCGAGATCAGCCGTCGCGAGGGCTTGCTCGCCCTGGAAAACATCCAGACCGACAACGCCATCCTCAAAAAAGCCTGTCAGCTCATCGCCGACAACGCCGATCCGGCGCTTATCCGCGAGACCGTGCGCATCGAGATCAGTTCCATGAAGCGCCGCCATGCCGTGGGCGAAGCGGTGTTCAAGTCCCTGGCCGGTTTCGCGCCGTCTTTCGGCATGATCGGCACGCTTATTGGCCTGGTGCAGATGCTTGGCCGGCTGGAAGATCCCAAGAGCGTCGGCCCGGCCATGGCCGTGGCCATCATCACCACGTTCTACGGTTCCCTGCTTTCGACGCTCTTTTTCCTGCCCGTGGCCGGCAAGCTGCGCGCCCGCACGATAAGCGAGGCCCATCAGCTCGACATCATCTTCGAAGGGGCCAAGTGCATCCTGCAAAACAACAATCCCCGTCTGGTCTACGAGAAGCTGTCGTCGTTCATTGCCCCCAAGGAGCGCCGCAATGTCCGAAGATGACGACACCTACGACGAGGAGATCGAGCAGTCCGAAGCGCCCAGCGAGTGGCTGACCACCCTGGCCGACATGTCGATGCTGCTCATGAGCTTTTTCATCATGCTCTTTTCCATGTCGAGCCTGGACGTCAAGAAGTTCACGGAGTCGTTTTCCTCGGTGAAAACGGCCCTGGGCCACAAGGACAAGGCCGTCACCATGGCCCCCATTTCCAGCGGCGACATGAACGTGCTGGTGGAACAGGCCAAGCTCAAGCAGCGCATCATCGGCGAACAGCGCCGGGTCTACGACCAATTTCGCACCTACGTTTCGTCCAAGGGCCTGGACGGCGTGGTGGCGGCGACCCTGGAGGCCGGCAAGATCACCATCGGCTTTCCGGCCGGCGTGCTGTTTCCCAAGGACGGCGTGGACCTCACCGACGAGGGCAAGGCCAGGCTGCGCACCCTGTTTGATTTTCTCATCAAAGCCTCGGGGGAGCGCATCAACATAAAGGGCTTCACCGACAACGACCCGCCCGGGGCCGGCAGCCGCTACCGCGACAACTGGGAAATCTCGTCATTGCGCGCTGTTGCCGTTTTGCGCTACATGGTCTCCCTGGGCATGCCTCCCAACCGATTGACAGCCACCGGATTAGCTGATTTAGAACCCCTCTACCCCAACGACACCCCAGAACACCGGGCCAGGAACCAGCGCGTGGAGTTTGTGTTGGAACGTTGGATCGGCGACTAGGAGACGGGGTATGATGGACGTGACGTTCGAGCTCGAAGGCGAGGTCGGCAAGCGGGCCGCCCATCGCGAACGGGTGCGGGGCCTGGTTGCCCGGCTGGACGACGAGGCGGACGGCTTTGTCGTGCATGACGTCAGCGCCTCGGGCCTGGCCCTGGTCGATCCCGAGGCCCGGATCGCAGTCGGCCGCGACTGCTTGCTGACCCTTGGCATCGGCCCCCGGGAGCTCATCGCCGGGTTGCCGGCCAGGGTGGTGCGGCGGGCCGAAGGCGGCCTGACCGGGTTGGCCTTTGGCGAGTTGTCCCTGCGCCAGGAAGCCTGGCTCGACAAGCTTGTCCTGGAAATCCAAAAGCGGCGCATTGATTTGCGCAAGTCGCGCCAAGACGCCGAAAACCCTGAGGATAAAAAGACCCATCGTGTCGACGAAAAAACATAAAGTCCTGGTGGCCAACCGGGGCGAAATCGCCATACGCATCATCCAGGCTTGCGTTTCGCTCGGCCTGGATTTTGTTTGCGTCTACACCCGAGCCGACGAAGGCTCGGGACATCTTGCCCTGGCCCGGCAGCTCGGCGGCCCCGAGGCGGCCTACCGCGTCAGCTCCTACCACGACGCCAACGAACTGCTGGCCGTGGCCGACCATGCCGGGGCCACGGCCATCCATCCCGGCTACGGCTTTTTCGCCGAGGATTTCCGGTTCGCCCGGCGCGTGGCCGAACGCAAACACGGGCTGATCTTCATCGGTCCGTCCTGGCGCATCATCCGCACCCTTGGCGACAAGATCAACACCAAGCGCCTGGCCCGAAGCCTGTCCATCCCCACCGTGCCCGGCTCCGACCGGCCCGTCTACGACGAGCTGGAAGCCGAGGAGATCGCCGAAACCCTGTTCGCCTTCCAGGCCGAGCAGGGGATTGCCAATTCCGTGGTCCTGGTCAAGGCCTCGGCCGGCGGCGGCGGCATGGGCATCGAGGAAATCTACGACATCGAGCAGTTCAAGACCGTGTACCGGCGCATCCGCAACTACGCCAAGCGCCAGTTCCACGACGAAGGCGTGCTCATCGAACAGCGCATCTTCGACTTCAACCACCTCGAAGTCCAGATCGTGGCCGACCGCACCGGCACGGGCATCGTCCACTTCGGCACCCGCAACTGCACCATCCAGTCCACCGGCCGCCAGAAGCGCGTGGAGATCGCCCCGGGATTTCGTCCCGAGGAGATCACCTACGCCTTCGACGCCGGCAAGCTCATCGACGACATCACCGGCTACTCCCTGGCCATGGCCAGGGAGGTGGGCTACGACAACGTCGGCACCTGGGAATGGATCGTCTCCCCCACGGGGCAGCCCTTTCTCATGGAAGTCAACACCCGCATCCAGGTGGAAAACGGCGTGTCCGCCGCCATCTCGCGCATCAAGGGCCAGGGCGACGTCAACATCATCGCCGAGCAGATCCGCCTGGGCCTGGGCGAACCCATGGGCTACGACCAGTCCGACGTCACCTTCGAGGGCGTGGGCATCGAATACCGCGTCATCGCCGAGGACCCGGCCAACCGCTTCACCCCCTGGGTCGGGCGCATTGACCAGTTCCTGGCCCCCAACCTGCCCTACGCCAGGCTCCACACCCACATTCCCATGGACGCGCCCTACGAGATACCGACCGAATACGACCCCAACCTGGCCCTGGCCATCATCTGGGGCAAGGATCTGGCCGAAGCCAAAAAACGCGGCACGGACTACCTCGACGAACTGACCCTGTCCGGGGCCGACGGCACGGGCGCGGAGATGAAGACCAACATCCGCTATCTGCGGGAGAAGACCGCCACCATCCTGCAGTTCTGATGTCGCGTCGGCCGGGAAACGCCCCGTTTGCCGGCCCAAGGAAATACCAACTCAGCGTGCCGCCCCGCGCCAGGGCCTCCCGGGAACCATCCGGGGCGACACGAGCGTTCCGCCGCCGGGCGGCCGGGACCGGGAAGACACCCTATGGAAATCGAAAAGCGCGTAGTCGAACTGACTGATCGCTTAAGCTATATCAAAGACATCTTCGGCGGCCGCGAAAACGCCAACATCGCCCTCATGCAGGCCCGCCTCGACGAATTCGCCGTGCGCGAACGCGAGGCCAGCCCGGGCGAGCGCGCCCAGATGGTGCGCCAGATCGAGGATCTCTTCGACTTCCTCGAAAAAAAGCTCGACGACGAACTCGTGCCCATGGACATGGTGCGCATCGTGCGCCATCCGGCCCGCATTTCGCTCAAGGACATCCTGGAAAACGTCTACGACAACTACACCGAGATCGGCGGCCAGGACGAATACTCCATCGACCCGAGCATGCTCATCGCCCGGGCCTACATCACCCGCCGCCACGGCGACAAGGTCGTCAACCAGCCGGTCATGGTCATCGGCCAGGAAAAGGGCCACGGCCAGGAGTTCCGCAACGGCGGCTCGGTCAAGCCCTGGGGCAATGCCAAGGCCCTGCAATACATGAAGGTCGCCGAGACCGAGCGCATCCCCATCCACTCCTACGTCTTCACGCCCGGCGCGTTCCCGGTCGAGGACTACCCCGGCGCGGCCCAACAGATCGCCCGCAACCTCTACGAAATGGGCGGCCTGCGCGTGCCGGTGGTGTCCGTCATCTCCGAGGGCGGCTCGGGCGGGGCCGAGGCCATCGGCCTGTCCGACGTGCGCATGATGCTCTCGCGCGGCTACTATTCGGTCATTTCCCCCGAAGGCGCGGCCGCCATCGAGGCCGGCATCCGCCAGGGCCAGCGCGTGGTCCCGGAACTCATCGCCGAATGCGCCAAGCGCCTGAACATCACCGCCGCCGACAACCTGCGCATGGGCTATATCGACAAGGTCCTCGAAGAACCGGCCCTTGGCACGCGGCCCCATCACTACGACTTCTTCAAGACCCTGCGCCAGGAGATGATCCAGGCCACGGACCAAGTGTTTCTCGGCATCGCCGGCTTCAAGCTCTTCCGCGCCCTGGTCGCCTCGCGGCGCAAGGGCGGCGATCCCGAAAGCATGTTCGTGCGCTGGACCCTGGACGAGGACGCCGCCGACCGCCTGGTCTGGAAACGCTACTGCAAATACCGCCGCATGGCCGAGACCGCCTTCCGCGACGGCCGCCCGTCCGGCGAACGCATCGCCTCCCGGGCCAAAAGCCTGGTCTGGTCGGGCTATTCGTTTATCCGCTACGATTTCCTGGGCAAGCACACCAAGACCCTGGCCAAGGCCGCCAGCGACCTGGAAGCCGAACTGCGCCTGGTCGCCCACAAGCTGACCGCGCCGCTGCGCCGCCAGGACAAAAATGCCCCCGTGGTCTGCGACCCGGAAAAAAGCCGGATGCTCACCGAACTCTCCCAGCCCGAGCAGGGGGCCTGCCTGGAAGAATTCGGCTGGCGCTACGTCTCCCCCAAGGCCGCCGAAGACCGGGCCGTCACCTGCCCCGGGGCCAAGACCTACGGCTGCCCCGACCTCTGGGCCCCGGACCTCTACGGCGACTTCGCCGGCGTGTGCGTCAACTGCGGCCACCATTTCCCCATGGAATACGACTGGGTGCTCGGCAACGTCTTCGACGCCGGCTCCATTGTGGAATACGACAACGACATCGAGGCCGGAAATCCCCTGGACTACCCCGGTTTCGAGGAAAAACTCGACGCCGCCAAGAAAAAGACCGGCCGCAAATCCGGCTGCGTCTCCCTGGACGCCAAGATCGACGGCACCAAGCTCGTCTCCACCGTGCTCTATTCCGCTTTCCGAGGCGGCTCGGTGGGCGCGGCCGAAGGCGAGAAGTTCATCCGAGCCCTGGCCCGGGCCCGGCGCAAGCATTACCCGTTTCTGGCCTACGTCCACGGCACCGCCGGCATCCGCATCCAGGAGAGCTTAAACGGCCTCATCCAGATGCCTCGCGTCACCCTGGCCGTGCGCCGCTACATCGAGGCCGGCGGCCTCTACGTCGTCCTTTACGACACCAACTCCTACGCCGGCCCGGTGGCCAGCTTCCTGGGCTGCTCGCCCTACCAGTTCGCCGTGCGCTCGGCCAACATCGGCTTCGCCGGCCCGGGCGTCATCAAGGAAACCACCGGCGTCGACATCCCGCCCGACTACCACCAGGCCCACAACGCCCTGGCCCGGGGACATATCCAGGGCATCTGGGACCGCCGCGAGATTCGCAAGAATTTGAAGCAGGTGCTCCTGACGATCGGCGGGAGAAACTTGTATTATCGGTAGGATAGAGAGAAGAAGAGAAGAGGGAAGATGCCTCCGGCGGCCGGAGGCCTGAGGCCCCCGGACCCCCCGAATGAAGAAAGGGGTAAAGGGGGAGAGGCAAAGTCGCCTGGGAGACGAGAGCCGGTTTTGCGGGGAGGCTCTGGCGAGGAGCCAAGCGCCGTTCCCCACGCGCGGGACGCGCGGCCGCCTGCCTCGGTAGACTTGAGAACTGGTTCCGCCACGCGGCGACGCCCAACCCTTGCGGCCGACCTCGCCGCGATGTAACAAGCGCTTAAACCCACGGCCGCGACAATTCGGCCGACGGGAGACATACGTGATCGACGTCAAAGCCCTGCTCGAAGACATCAAGGCCGCGCCCTACGAGGAAATCGTGGTCGCCTCGCCCCATACCGGCCTGGTGACCTTCGCCGGCATCGAACCCGGCACGCGCGTCACCGGCATTTCCGGGGCCTACGGCGAAAAGCCCGGCACGCTGCTGGCCAAGCTCACCCGGGAAAATAACGACAAGCCGCTTTTCGCCAACGCCAAGGGCGTGGTGGGCACGGTGGCCCGGGAACTCGAAGGCCGCTTCGTCGAGGCCGGCACGCCGCTGGTCGTCATCCGCCACTACCTGTCCAAGGACGAGGTCATCGACAGCATCCTGCAAAAGGTGCTCTACCTCTTCCGCGCCCCGGAACGGGCCAAGTATTATTTCATCCCCAGCATCGACAAGAAGGTGAAGGCCTCGGGCGCGCGCTCGGTGACGGTCAAACCCGGCCTGGAGCTTTTCATCGTCTCGCGCATGAAGCGCGAGAAGCCGCTCGTCTACGAAGGCCCCGAAGGCATCATCTACGCCGTCTATTTCCAGCACGACCAGAACGTGGACCAGGGCGCGCCGCTTGTCGGCGTGTGTCCGGCCGACCAGACCGACCTCATCCAGGACGTGGTCAACCGCGTGCGCACGGACTGGGAGGAAAAGGAATA
>JAEZEM010000518.1 GCA_023417745.1 Pseudomonadota bacterium | reverse complement strand
GACCTCTATACCCTGGAGTGCCTGAGCTGCCACAGCATCGACGGCCCGGTGCGCGACATCCGCAAGTTCACCCGCCAGGTGGGGGCCGTGGGCCTGGAAGCCTACCTGACCGGCCAGGGCAAGCTTTTCACCCACATGCCGCCCTTTCTCGGCAGCCCGGCCGAGCGGGCCGCCCTGGCCGCCTACATCGCCCAGGACGTCAACAAGACGCCCCCGGCCAAGGACACGCCGGCCGAAGTGACCCCGGCCGAGGCGGGCATTCCGGCCTTTGACCCGGAAAACGCCAGCCACCTCGTGCTGGCCGTGGGCGAACTCGGCGTGGTGGCCATGGCCGGCTGCGACGGCTCGTTTTCCCTGGCCGTGCCGGGCAACGGCCTGAAGGCCGTGGTCGTTAAGCGCGACGTGCTGCCGGAAGTGGCCACCGAAGGCCTGACCGTGCGCTACGCCGCTCCGGACGGAGCCAAGGACCCGGCCGCTCGGCTGGACTTCTGGAAATACGCCAAGGCGCTCACCGGCAAGGAGCTGCCCGCCAACGTCTCGGTCACGGGCCTGTCCCCGGATGGGACCATGGCCGCTTCCGGCAAGCTGTTCACCGCCGCCGGCATCCCGGTTTCGCCCTACGAGGCCTCGGGCAAGGTCAACCCCTATCCGGTCTTCACGGTGACGGCCGCCGACGCCTCGGGCGCTGTCGTGGCCGAAACCAAGGTCCCCCTGGCCGTGTCCACGGAAATGGGCTGCAAGACCTGCCATGGCGGGGAGTGGCGCGAAGCCGGCGAGGCCGGCGTGGCCACGCCCACGGCCGAGGCGATCCTGGCCGTCCACGACAAGCGAAACGGCACGCGCCTAGCCGCCACGGCCGCGGCCGGAACCCCCGTGGCCTGCTTTGGCTGCCATCCCGACGCCGGCCCCAATGCCGCCGGGCTGGCCGGACGCCAGGAACTGCTGTCCTTGTCCGCCTCCGTCCACGGCTTCCACGCCACCTACATGGCCGGCCTTGGCGAAGAGGCCTGCAACCGCTGCCATCCGACCTCGCCGACCGGCGTCACCCAGGCCCAGCGTGACAACCACGCCGCCGCCGGCATCGGCTGCCCGCGCTGCCACGGGTATATGGAAGACCACGCCATCGGGCTTCTCAACTTTGAGAAGGCCGCCGGCAAGGCCGCCGCCGCGCGTCTGCTGGCCCCGCTGACCCCCAGGCTCGTGTCGACTTCGGCCGCCGTCCGTCCCCGGGCCGCCTGGACCCAGCTGCCCGATTGCCTGACCTGCCACAAGGGCTTCAGCCGCCCGGCCAAGGACGCCTCGGCGTTTAACACCTGGACCAAGGACGCGGCCGGCCTTTTCCGCAACCGCACCGAGGACACCGGCAACATCCCCTGCGCCGCCTGCCATGGCCCGCCCCACGCGACCTACGTGGCGGTCAACGACTACGGGCTTGACGTCAACAACGTCGCGCCTATGCAATACATGGGCGCGCCCGGGGTGGTGGCCTCGGGCAAGCGCTGCGACGTGTGCCACACCATTGAGATGGACGGCGACGTCCACCATCCCAATATGAGCAAGTAGCGGCCGCGCCCCGCCGTTCGTCCGAAGTCGGGCGGCGGGGCCGTTCCCGGGCCGGGCCGGAGCTGGCCGGCCCAGGACGCCAGGGGAAAGGCGAAAGGAGGAGCGGGCATGAAGAGGCGCGCCAGACTGTTGGCGGCGGCGCTGGGACTGTTTTGGGCGACGGCGGCCGTGGGGCCGGCCCGGGCGGCCGGCCCTACGGCCGTGACGCCGGAAATGCGTCGGGCCATGCAGGGCAGCATCGAACAGGACTGCCTCAAAAAAGAGGCGGAGTTCAGCCGCCAGGGCTATTCCAAGGCCCAGGTGGCGGCCATCTGCCGCTGCGCCGCCCAGCAGACTTCCGCGCTGCTCAATTCCCAGACGGTCAGCCACATCCTGACCCATGGGGCCATGCCCGAAGAAATGCAGCGCAAGGTGGCCTCGGCCACGGGCGGCTGCATCAAGTCGAGTCAGAACCTCAAAAAATAATTTTTCGTATTTGCTATATACCTTTCGCAAAAAATACAATTGCTGCCGGCACAGGCTTTTTGTATATGCCCCTAAACGGGGGGAAGTATGACTGCCGGCGAACTTCAGGAGGCAATCTGGAAGGTGGATGGGATTCGCGTCGTGATTTTCACGGACGCGGTCACGCAATTGCCTTTCAGTCAGACCTGGAGCGACACCTTCCCGGACGACAGGACCGTGGCCGATTACCGCCAGGTCCGGTTGCGGCAGCTTACGGACGCCGGCATCGGTTATGCCATTCTCGATGGGATGCTCGAAGCGCCGAGCAATAAAATAGTCTTGGAAGACCTTCGGGCTTCTTATAAGCGAAACGGAGCCTTCGGCTGAGACCGGAGGCTCCGTTTGTTTTGCAGTGCGCTTGCCGCGCCCCGGCCGGTTCGGCATCAAGGGGCTCTGGCCGCTCCTGCGGCGTTGCGGCGGGGCGCGGCGTTTGCCCCTGTCGGTCGTAATCCCGGCCGGCCCTTACGGACACGGCCCTCGTGTCGCATCCTTGAAAACAACCTCGGGTTTCCCGTCGGCAACAGAAGGCGAACAGCCCTTCTCTTTAAAACATACAGTCATATTATGGAATTGGTGCGACGCTAGACGCGCACCAGTTCGTATTCCGGGTTGCCCAGGCCCATGGCCGCGCCGTGCACGAAGGTCATGTCGCCGCGCGTCCACTGCCACAGGGCCGTGAACTTGTCCTCGCCCGAGTGGATGCCGTGTTCGAGCTTGCACTCGGGACAGGCCGCCTGTTCGTTGACGAGGTCCAGGCAGGCCTTGTCCAGGGCCACCGGATCGGTCGAGGCCAGAAAGCCGATGTCCGGCACGATGGGCGCGTCGGACCAGGGCACGCAGTCGCAGTCCGGAGTGACGTTGACCAAGAAGTTGACATAGCCCACCCGGCCGGTTTTGCCGGCCACAGCGCCCAGGGCGTATTCCACCATGCGCTCCATGAAGGGCACGATCTCGGTTTGCCAGTCGATGCTCATGGCCTTTTTGGGGCACACGGTCAGGCATTCGCCGCAGCCGATGCAGGCGGCTTTGTCGATGACCGCCTTTTTTCCCTTCATTGCGGCCGCGCCCACCGGGCAGACGGCCACGCACTGGGTGCAGCCGATGCACTTTTTGGGTTCCACCACGAAGCGCACGCAGTGCTGGTCCTGCTTGCCGGCCCGGGGGGCGCAGCCCATGGCCAGGTTTTTGACCGCGCCGCCAAATCCGGCCAGCTCGTGGCCCTTGAAATGGGACAGGACCAGCAGGGAGTCGGCCCGCACGATGTCGCCGGCGATTTTGACTTTCTCGAAATGCTTGCCGCTAATGGGCACTTCCAGGACGTTGGTGCTGTCCAGGCCGTCGGCGATGATGACCGGCGCGCCAAGCACGGCGTAGTCGAAGCCGTGCTCCACGGCTGTGAGCAAATGGTCCACGGCGTTGTGGCGGCTGCCGGAATAGAGGGTGTTGGTGTCGGTGACAAAGGGCCGGCCGCCTTGGGCCTTGACCAGCTCCACCACGGCCCGGGCGTAGGTGGGGCTTATGTGGGTGTCGCAGCCGCGCTCGCCGAAGTGGAGCTTCACGGCCGTAAGGTCGCCCTTTTTGACCACCTCGCCAAAGCCGGCGGCCTCGAAGAGTTTCTGGATCTTGGCGGTACGGTTGCGGCCGGCGGCGCGGGCGCGCAGGTCGGCGAAATAGACTTTGGCCGGCTGGGGAGCTTCGTCTTGGGTCATGGCGTGTTTCCTTTGTCGGGTTCGTCGCCCGGTCGGGCCGGGCGGCCGGCCAGGCGTTGTTCCAAGGCGTCGAGGCGGGCGCTTACGGCGGCGAGCAGCCGGGCGGTCTCGGCGAAGTGGGGCGCGGCGAGATTTTCCAGGGCCGGGGCCGTGCGCAGGTGCAGGT
>JAEZEM010000497.1 GCA_023417745.1 Pseudomonadota bacterium | reverse complement strand
CGCCCTACGGCCGGGCCGAAGCCGGCCCGGGACCGGAGCAGGGCGGTTACGGCCGGCCGGTCGCCGCCCCCGACGCCGTACCGCCTGTCGCGCCGTCCAATGCGCCCCGCAGCTATCCGCCCCAGGCCGCGCCGCCGGTGTCCCGGCCCGAAGCCCAGGTGGCCTATGGCACGTCCGGCCCGGCCAACAGCTCGGCTCCCCCGACCCAGGCTCCGACCGCCGCCGGCTACGCGCCGTCAGGGTCGGGCCAGTCTCCGGCTTTTGCCGCTCCGGGGCAGGACCACGGACCGTCCGGGCATGATGCCGCGCCGCGTCCGCTCCAGGCCGCGCCGGCCGGTCCTCGCACCTGGGACGGCTTTTTGCGCCAGGCCGGCCGGGGCAGCGACATGGTGGCGCTCAAGCACGCCCAGGGCGCGTTTTCGCCCGATCCGGCCCCGGGCGAGCTGGTCATCAGCTGCGCCAACGCCTTTCATCGCGGCCGGCTGGCCCATCCCGACAAGCTGCGTCAGCTGACCGAAGCCGCCGAAGCCTATTTCGGCCCCGGCGTGGCCGTGCGCCTGACCGAAGGCGAGGCGGCAAGCGACCGCATGTCGCCCCATGACCTGCGGGACTACGTCGACAACCACCCGGAAGTGCGTCAGGCCGTCACGGCCTTTGACGCCGAAATCATCGAACGAAAGCCCCGCTAGAGGAGGTAGCCCATGAAAGGAATGAACGAACTGGTGCGTCAGGCCCAGGTCATGCAGAAAAAGATGGCCAAGCTCCAGGAAGATCTGCAGGAGCGCACCGTGGAAGGCACGGCCGGCGGCGGCATGGTCGTGGCCGTGGTGTCCGGTTCCAACGAACTGAAATCCCTGACCATCGACAAGACGGCCGTGGACCCCAATGACGTGGAAATGCTCCAGGATCTGGTCCTGTCCGCCGTCAACGACGGCATCAAGAAGGCCAAGGCCATGATGGAAGCCGAGATGGGGCAGATCACCGGCGGCATCAAGGTTCCCGGCCTGTTCTAACCGCCCGGCGGCGGGAAGGGGAGTCCCCTTTCCCGCCGCCCGCGCCCCTACGCGGAATCCCGAACATGGCATCCCAGACAACCTTGCCCGTCCCCCTGGCCCAACTGGTGGACCAGCTGGCCAAGCTGCCCGGCCTTGGCCCCAAGTCGGCGCTTAAGGTGGCCATGACCCTGCTGGAATGGCCGCGCCCTCGGGCCGACGGCCTGGGCGAGGCCATCTTGCGCCTGCGCGAACGGCTGTGCCTGTGCGTCCACTGCGCCTCGCTGTCCGAAACGCCGGTCTGCCCGGTGTGCGCCGACCCGACCCGAAACGGCGAACAGCTCTGTCTCGTGGCCCAGTGGGACGCCATCATGCAGATGGAGGAGACCGGTCTTTACAGCGGCCGCTATCTGGTTCTCGGCGGTCTGCTCGACCCGCTGGAAGGCGTGTCGCCGGGGCAGTTGCGCCTGGACGTCCTGCGGGCCAAGCTGGCCGAGGGGACGATCACGGAGTGCATCCTGGCCCTTGGCGCGACGCTGGCCGCCGAAACCACCGCCTCCCACATCAAGAACTTGCTGGAGCGGGAGTTCCCGACCGTGCGTCTGACCCGGCTGGCCCAGGGCATCCCCCTTGGGGCCGAGGTCAAGTACGTGGACAAGGAAACCCTGTCCCAATCCCTGCGCTACCGGCAGGACCTCTAAACCCGGACGCAGCGGCAAGCGCCATGGCAGTCGAGCTTACGGTCGAAATCGAGACCGTCACCTTTTTCAACGAGGAAAACGGCTACCTTATCGCCCGGGTCGGTTCCAAGTCCGAGCCGGGGCCGTTTTCCATTGTCGGACGCATGCAAAAGGTCACGCCCGGCGAACTGTTGCGGGTCACCGGCGAATTCGCCACCCATCCCAAATACGGCCGCCAGTTCCAGGTGACCACCGCCGTGCGCGAGATGCCGGCCACCTTAAACGGCATCCGCCGCTATCTGGCCTCGGGCCAGATCAAGGGCGTGGGCGGCATCCTGGCCTCGCGCCTGGTGGACGCCTTTGGCGAGAAGGTGCTGGATATCCTGGACAAGGAGCCGGACAAGTTGCTCGCCGTGGAAGGCGTGGGCAAGAAGAAGCTGGCCGAGATCAAGGCCTCCTGGGACGCCCAAAACGAGATCCGTTCGCTGATGCTCTTTCTCCAGACCCACGAGATCGCCACCACCCACGCCGCCAAGATCCAGCGGCTTTACGGCAACGCCGCCGAGGCCCGCATTCGGGCCAATCCCTACGAGCTGGCCTACGAGATACGCGGCATCGCGTTTAAGACCGCCGACGCCATGGCTCTGCGCCTGGGGTTTGCTCCGGACAGTCCCGAGCGCGTCCAGGCCGCCCTGGCCTATGTGCTTTTTGCCATGAGCGAGCAGGGGCATTTGTTTTCGCCCAAGGACGTGCTTTTCGAAAAGACCGCCGCCCTGCTCGGCGACGTGGCTTCCGAGCGCCTGGAGGAGGGCCTGGGCGGGCTGGAGGAACTCAAGCGGGTCAAGGTCGAGCCCCTGCCCGAGCAGGGCATTGAGGCGGCCGTCTATCTGCGCCACTTCTACGCCCTGGAAACCGAAATCGCCCGGCGCGTCCACGATCTGGCCGGCCATCCCGGCGCGCAATTGCGCGGCAAGGTGGAAAAGCTCCTGCCGGCGCTCGAATCCGAGGCCCGCATCCAGCTTTCTCCGGAGCAGAGGCAAGCCGTCATAGACGCCTGCGCCAACAAGGTCTTCGTCATCACCGGCGGTCCGGGCACCGGCAAGACCACCATCACCCGCATGGTGGTGGCCGCTCTTGACAAGCTGTCGCTAAAAGTCAAACTTGCCGCGCCCACGGGCCGGGCGGCCAAACGGCTTTCCGAAGCGACCGGCCAGCCGGCCGCCACGCTCCACCGGCTGCTCCAGTCCACCCCGGACGGCTCGTTCGCCGTGTGCGAGGACAACAAGCTCAAGGCCGACGCGTTGCTGGTCGACGAGGTCAGCATGCTCGACGCCAGGCTGTGCGGGCATATGCTGCGGGCCTTGCCGTTTACCTCGCGGCTCATCCTCGTTGGCGACGCTGATCAGCTGCCGTCGGTGGGGCCGGGCAACGTCCTGGAGGACGTGCTGGGCAGCCAGTCCGTGGGGAGCGCACGCCTCACGCACATTTTTCGCCAGGCCCGGGAAAGCATGATCGTGGTCAACGCCCACCGGGTCAACAACGGCCAGTTTCCCCAGGCGGCCGAGAAAAAGCCGCCCGAGGCCGATTTTTTTTGGGTCGAGCAGGACGATCCAGCCGCCGTGCGCGACCTGATCGCTACGCTTGTGGCCGAGCGCATCCCCCAGGTCTACGGCCTTGATCCCATGCGCGACGTGCAGGTGCTCTCGCCCATGCACAAGGGCGAGGCCGGCACCCAGGCACTTAATGAAGCGCTGCGGGCGCGGCTCAACCCCTCGGGGCCGACGGTCATTCGGGGCAACGCCATTTTTCGCCAGGGCGACCGGGTGTTGCAGACGAAAAACAATTACGAGAAGGACGTCTTCAACGGCGACCTGGGACATGTCACGGCTGCGGACCCGGAGGAGGGCGCGCTCATCGTCTCCTTCGACGGTCGCGACGTCACCTATGACCGCACCGAACTTGACGAGCTGGCCCCGGCCTACGCCGTGAGCATCCACAAGTCCCAGGGCAGCGAGTATCCGGCCGTGGTGGCCCCGTTTTTGACCCAGCATTACGTGATGCTGCGCCGCAATCTGATCTACACCGCGCTGACCCGGGCCAGGAAACTGGCCGTGCTGGTGGGCAGCCGCCGGGCCCTCACCCTGGGCCTGAAAAATGCCGGCGGCGAGCGGCGCTATACGCACCTCAACTACCGCCTGCGGGAGCTTTTCAATGTCTGATCGCCCAAACGCCGGGTCGGCCCCGGCTCCATGGAGGAACGGCCTGCGATGCTTGTAAAGAAAGCCGCCAGCTTGATAGTGCGCCTGGCCCTGGTGGGGGGGTGTCTGATCTACGCCTTTTGGGGACTTAATTTTTCCGAACTCTGGACCGCCATTGTCCGTTTCGACGACACGGCTCTTTTTTGGACCGTGCTTTTTTCCTTTGTGGGCTACGGCGTCATGGCCCTTCGCCTCAATTTCCTGTCGGGCTTTTGCGCCGGCAACTGGGTCTGCTTCAAGGCCTTTCTCATGTCCATGGCCGTCAACAACATCGTGCCGGCCAAGCTCGGCGAGTTGGCCAAGGCTTTTTACCTGCGCCGAGAATGCCGCTTTTCGCTGTCGCGCAGCATCACCATGGTCTTCTGGGAGCGCTTTTTCGACTTAAACGCCATCCTGGCCATGGGGCTGGTGGTCGCCTTCCATTTCAACCTCAAGATGGCTTTCGTGCCGCTGGCTGCGGCCGTGGGCGGCATCTGGGTCGGGCTATGGGTGGTGCGCCACTATCCGGATTTCGTTGGACGCATCATTGAAAAGCTGCCGTCCAACCGGCTGGCCGAGTTTCTGGCCGAACTCAAGCTCCAGGTGCTCCACGGCGTGACCCCCAGCTTCATGACCGTGCTTGGACTGTATACCCTGGTTTGCTGGATTCTCTACGCCGGCTCCACTTTTTTGGTGCTCTTATGGGTGGCCGATCTGCCCTTGACCATTGGCCAAGCGGCGGCGGTGTTCGTCATTTCGTCTCTTGGCATGGCCATGCCGTCCTCGCCCGGGGCGCTGGGCGTTTTCGAGGCGGCGGTGGTCTTTTCCCTGGGCCTTTTCGGCGTGGACCGAGCCCAGGGGCTGGCTACTGGACTGGTGCTTCATATGATGCAGTATATTCCGGTGACCGTGGCCGGTCTGCTTATTCTGGCGAAAAGCGGGCTGAAGCTCAGCAAGATCCGGGAGAGCGACGAAGCCCTGGACGCCGCGCCCGAAGCCGGGAAATAGCGACCAAGCCAAGGAGGCGACATGGCCCATCCCTGCGCGCTGACCATCGCCGGCTCCGACTCCGGCGGCGGGGCCGGCATCCAGGCCGACCTCAAGACCTTCATGATGCAGGGCTGTTACGGCCTGTCTGTCATCACCGCCCTGACCGCCCAGAACACGTGCGCCGTTTCGGCCATCGAAGCCCCGACGCCGGGGTTCGTGGCCGAGCAGCTGTCGGCCGTGCGGGCCGATTTTCCCATCCGGGCAGCCAAGACCGGGATGCTTTTTTCCGAGGCCATCATCGAGGCTGTGGCCAACGGCCTGACGGACAAGGATTTCCCCTTGGTGGTCGATCCGGTCTGCGTGGCCCAGTCCGGGGCGCGGCTGCTTTTGCCCGAGGCCGTGGAAGCCATTTTGACCCGCATGTTGCCCCTGGCCGATCTGCTGACGCCCAACCGCCTGGAGGCCGAACTGCTGGCCGGCCTGCCCATTGGCGGCAAGGCCGACGCCGACGAGGTCATCCGGCGTCTTCTGGCCCGGGGGGCCAAGGCGGTGCTGCTCAAGGGCGGCCATTTCGAGATCGGGCAAACCACGGACAGCCTCGTGACGGATCGTCTGGTTCTGGCCGACGGTCGGGAATGGACATTGTCGCGACCCTTTGTCGCCACCCGCAACACCCACGGCACGGGCTGCACGCTTTCGGCGGCCATCGCCGGCCATCTGGCCCTGGGCAAGGCCCTGCCCGAGGCGGTGGAGGCGGCCCGGGACTACCTGCAGCTGGCCCTGGAAACAGCTTGGGATCTTGGCGACGGCGACGGGCCGGTCAACCACCTGGCCCCCTACGAGCGCCATCTGCCGCAATCGGCCAAGCAAACGTCGTAACCATCCATGGAGATGGTTTTTTTGTTCGCGATGCCTGGACGATTGTCTTGAGGCAATCTTTCGCGTAAGGAAAAACGCCCCGCGCGGGGCACGTGTGCGAGAGTGGCGGAACTGGGAGACGCACCAGACTTAGGATCTGGCGGCTTAGGCTATGGGGGTTCGAGCCCCCCCTCTCGCACCAGACTGATTTGTAAAGATATTGCCTTTCGGTCACCTTGTCGGAAACTCCCGTCCTTGTCTTTTGGCCCCACCGCTGCCCCACCTTTATCTAGTAAGTTCGTTTCGGTTGCTCCCCCCGCGCCCCCCAAGGTAGCAAGCCTGCCCGCCAGATGCCCCTGTATCTGCGCGTCGAGCGGGGTGCCGCGCCACCTCGGACAACAGGAAATTTGCAGCGCCCACGCCAGGACGATCCGATCCCCTTGTTCCGGGGTACGCAGTCCGGTCCGGATGGTTCGATGCCCTCCACCAAGCACCATTGAGACGCGCTTCCTTCAATACGCAGGGGACGGCTCGCGGACGTCACGCTTGGGCCAGCTCGGCCGCAAAACCCGGTTTTGGAAAGGCGTTGACTAATTTGCCTAAACGAATACACGGGAAATCATGGACGAGTTGGCTGAAGGGTTGAAGGCGTTGGCCGACCCGACCCGACCCGACCCGGCTGCGTCTGCTCCATCTGCTCCGGCATGGAGAACTGTGCGTGGACGACTTGACGGCCTGCCGGGATTGCCGCAGCCGAAAGTCTCACGGCATTTACGATATTTGAAGAAGGAACGATGGGTTTTGGGACGGCGAGACGGCAAATGGATGCATTGCGAGCTTTCCATCCCGCGACATCCCATCCTGGTCAAGGTGATGCAGGCTTTGTTTGAAATCGTAGGGGTCCGCTCGTTTGCAATGGCTTCGGCTTTGCGCGTGTCGCTGTGATGCCGATACGCTAGTAGTGTCTGACGGTTCTGTTGTTTCTGTTGCACAATTGAAAGGCGCAGGAGGATGATTATGGAAGACGACAAGTGGAGCGCGATTGTTGAAAAGACCTTTGATGATATTGACTTCAAGAAACGATTGATGGCTGACCCGAAAAAGGTTTTGCTTGAAGAGGGCATTAAAATATCTGATGGCGTCACGATCAAAGTCGTGGAGTCGACGCCTTCAGAAACTTGGCTGGTTTTGCCTTGTCATCGGGAGCAGCTCAAGTTTTTAAGTCCCTATGTCGCTGTGCACGAAGTGGATGGCGTCGAAGTTTCAAGCTGCGATCCTGAAACGTGCAAGAATCCTGCAGCTGGCTGTGCAGAGTTATAACAAACAGTTTTGACGACATTCTGTATCGAATACTGCACAAGAGAGCATGGCTTGTACGTATGTCCTGCCATGCTCTCTTGTATTTTTGTTGAGAGGCGATGCGGCCACTTTGGGGAGAGGAGTCCCTGCGCGGTTGCGACGACGATCACGAATTTCCTGAGAATGGTGTTTATAACATGCCGAGTTTACAAGGTAAACACAATGAATTAGAAGAAAGAACATTTCGCGTCGGCAACTGTCGCCTGCCGCCCGCGTCGTGCTCGCCAAACGTTCGGTCCGTCCATGGCCCAAGCCCTTTGGACGTGTCCTGACATTTCCCAAGTTGTATTTCAGGGAAGATGGCCTACCACGTGACCGCAAGCCGCCAGACACTGTTTCAAAGCCTTCGCGCCACCCTCATGGGGCTGGTGTTGCTGGCCATCCTGCCGGCCCTGGGCCTGGCCCTCTACCATGGGCTGGCCCTGCGCGCCCAGGCCCGAAACGAGGCCCAGGCCGAAGCCGTCAAGCGCGCCCGAAACCTCGCCGCTGTCCAGAAAGAACACTACGAAGCCGTGCGTCGCCTGGTCGAGACCCTGGCCGCCACCACCGTGGTGCGGGTCATCGACCCCAAGGGCTGCTCGTTGCTTTTCTCCCAACTCAAGACCCAGTCCGGTGAAGGCTTGGCCAATATCCTGGCCGTTTCCGCCGCCGGCGAGGCCATCGGCCAGGCCGTGCCCGAGGCCGGCGACCTGTTTGCGCCCGTGACCTCGCCCATGGGCACGCCGTCCTATGCCGGGCGGAGCTGGTTTACGACGGTCGGCCAAACCAAGACCTGCGTCAGCGAACCTTTTGCCCTGACGCCTGACGGTCGGCCGGCCATGACCGTGGCCTGTCCGGCCCTGGGCTGGGACGGCCAGGTCAAGGCCGTGGTCGCCGCCTCCATGACCCTGGACAGCCTGCTGCGTTCCGCGGATGCGTCCACGGACGGCGTCGTTGGCGTACTGGCCCCGGACGGGCTGCTGCTGGCCGCCCATCCGACCGAGGCCGCCGTGGGCACAGACGTCGCCGGCTCCGACCTTGCCCGGACGGTGCTCGCCAAAGCCGGCGGCAGCGCCGAGGTCCCGGGCCTTGGGGGAAGCCCCAAGCTGGTCGGCTTCGACAGGCTGCTTCCCGGCTTGCCTGGTTCGCCCACGGTTTTCGTGGAAATCCCCCTGGATGAGGCCTACGCCCCGGCCAGGAAGCTTCTCGTCGAACAGACCTTGTGGCTGGCCCTGGTCGGGCTGGTCGGCCTTGGCGTGGCCTGGGCGCTGGGCTCACGGCTGCTCGTGCGGCCCATCACCGTCATGGCCGGCGCAGCCGAGGCCATCGGCCGGGGAGAATTTTCCGTGCGCCTTGATGCCGCCGGCCAGATTGTAGAATTGTCGCGGCTTGGCCGGGCGTTTAACCGTATGGCCGAGGGACTCGAAGAGCGTCAGGCCGATCTGGACAAAAAGACCAAGGAACTGGAAAACTCCAACAAGGACCTGGAACAGTTCGCCTACGTGGCCTCCCATGACCTCCAGGAACCCCTGCGCAAGATCACGAGCTTTGCCGATCTGCTGGCCAAGCGGTGTTCCGGCCAGCTCGACGAGAACGGCCAGCGCTACGTGGCCTACATGGTGGACGGCACCCGGCGCATGAGCCAGCTCATCACGCATCTTCTCGACTTTTCCCGCATCGGCTCCCGGGGCAAGGCCTTTGTTCCGGCGGATCTCAACGAGCCCCTGGACGCCGCCCTGGAAAATCTGGAGTTGCCCCTTACGGAAAATCAGGCCGTCGTCAGCCGGGGAGCGTTGCCCACGGTCACGGCCGACGCCGCCCAACTCTGCCAGTTGTTCCAAAATCTCATCGGCAACGCCGTCAAGTACCGGGGCGAAGCCGCGCCGGCCATCGCCGTCACGGCCGAACATCGTGACGGGGCCTGGATCGTGGCCGTGGCCGACAACGGCCCGGGCATCGCGCCCCAGCATCACGAACGCATCTTTCGCATGTTCCAGCGCTTGCAAGCCGATCAGGATCGCCGGGGGGCCGGCATCGGCCTGGCCTTTTGCAAACGCATCGTCGAACGCCACGGCGGGCGCATCTGGGTGGAGTCCGAGGCGGGCCGGGGTTCCACCTTTTATTTCACCTTGCCCGACGCCGAGAGTCCGTCCGCATGAACAGACAGCTTTTTCGCATCCTGCTGATGGAAGACGACGCCGGGGATGCGGAGATCATCCGCGAGGCCTTTCGTGACGCCCGGGTCGACCTGACCATCGACCATGTGCCCGACGGCGAGAAGGGCATGTCGTACCTGCGCCGGGAAGGCGGTTACGCCGAGGCCTGGCGGCCCGACCTCATCCTGCTGGATCTCAACATGCCCCTCAAGGATGGCCGGGAAGTCCTGTCGGAACTCAAAAGCGACGCCGGCCTGCGCGCCATCCCGGTGCTGGTCTTAAGCACCTCCGACGCCGACCGCGATATTGCCGCCAGCTACGGCCTGGGGGCCAACTGCTACCTCAAAAAACCGTTGGGGCTAAACGATTTCACGGAGGTGATCAAGAGCGTCGAACACTTCTGGTTGATCATGGCCAAGCTGCCGCCGCGCGAGGACGCCGCTTGGGGGCGGGCATGACGCTTCGCATCGTGCTCATTGAGGACGACTACGGCGACGCCGAGCTGGTGCGGGCCTATCTTGAAGACGACGCCGACCACGCCTTCATCCTCGAGCATGCTCCGCTGCTGGAAGATGGGGTCAAGCTTTTGGAAGAGGGCGGGGCCGATGTGGCGCTGTTGGACCTCAACCTGCCCGACTCCAGCGGCCTGACCACCTTCACGAGCCTGCGCGCCCGGTTTCAGGACATCCCCATCATCGTGCTCTCCGGCCTGGACGATCGGGAAATCTCCACCATGGCCGTGCGCGAGGGCGCCCAGGACTTCATCGTCAAGGGCAACTTCGACGGCAAGACCCTTTATCGGGCCATTCTCCACGCCATCGAGCGCCACCAGCTCTACCGCCAGCTCGTGGGTGCGGCCCTGTCCGACGAGCTGACCGGGCTGTGCAACCGGCGCGGCTTCCTGGCCCTGGCCGGGCAGATGTTCAAGTCGGCCCAACGTCTGGCCCGGGGAGCTTTTCTGCTCTACGTGGACCTCGACGGCATGAAGAGCGTCAATGATGGGCTGGGGCATCGGGAAGGCGACCGGATGCTGCGGGACATGGCCGACATTTTACGAGACAGTTTTCGGGAAGCCGATGTGGTGGCCCGCCTGGGCGGCGACGAGTTCGCGGTTTTCGGCCTGCAGGAGACCCATCTCGAAGCCGTGGAGCCCAAGGAACGACTGCTGGGCAAGATCGCCGCCTTCAACGCCGCCTCCGGCCGGCCGTTCACCCTGGCCGCCAGCATTGGGCTTTCCTGCCTCGACCTCGACTGCGCCCGGCGGCTGGAGGACCTGCTCTCCTGCGCCGACGCCAGGATGTACGAGGAAAAACGCACCCGCTCCAACCGCTCCGCCCCCCGCCGGCAACCGCCGGCCGGCTGTCTGGCCCCTGGCGCTTCCAGCGACGGCGGCCAGAAACGCCCAACCGCGAAGGCCTGGGCCGACATTCCGCGACTGCCGCCCCGCATCGCCTGAGCCGAGGAACCACCATGCTCCAAAACCGTCTCTTTGCGTTAGGTCTGCTGCTTGTCCTGGCCTGTCTGGGGCCGGTCCGGGGCGCGGCCGCCGAGCCGCTCATCGTTTCCGGCGCGGCCAGCCTCATTAACGCCATGACCGAGATCAAGGCGGGCTTCGAAAAGGCCCATCCGCAGTGGGAAGTATTCGTCAATTTCGCCGCTTCCGGGCAGCTGTTGCAGCAAATCGAGGTGGGCGCGCCCGTGGACGTCTTTGTGCCGGCCGACCAGGAAACCATGGACCGGGCCCAGAAGGCGGGACTCATCGACGAAGCCAGCCGGGTGGATTTCACGGCCAATGACCTGTTGCTCGTCGTGCCTGCCGACACCAACGACGTGTCCTGTCTGACGGACCTTGGCGGCGACAAGGTGGGCCGGGTGGCCCTGGGCGAACCCGACGCCGTGCCGGCCGGCAGCTACACCAGGCAGACCCTGACCGGCGCGGGGCTCTGGGAGCGCCTCGAACCCAAGCTCATCTACGGGCTTTCGGTCAAGCAGGCGCTGGACTACGTGGCCCTGGGCGAGGTGGACGCGGCCTTTGTCTATGCCACCGACGCCCGGCTGGCCAGCCGGCAGGTCCGGGTGGTGGCCAACATGGACGGACACAAGCCCATCGTCTACCCGGCCGCCCTGGTCAAGAACTGCCCCCGTCAGGACATGGGCCAAGCCTTTCTGGCTTACCTGCAAAGCGCCGACGCCCAGGCCGTCATGGCCCGGCACGGATTTAAAAATCCCAAGCCCGCCCCCTGACGGCTCAGGCCTTTCGCTTATCCCGTTTTCCTGGGCCGCACGGACAGCAGCCGCACGTCCAGGGTGGCCAGCAGGATGCCCGAGACGATGAGCGCCCCCCCCAGCACATGGGCGGCGGTCACGGCCTCGTCAAGCAGCCAGACCGACTCCACGGCCGTCACCACCGGCAGGAAATAATAGACGATGCCGGCCAGCACCGGCCCGATGGAGCCGATGGCCTTGGTCCACAGAGTGTAGGCGGCAAACGAGCAGCCGATGCCGGCGTAGGCCACGCCGGAGAGCACGCGCGGGTTCCAGGATGTGGCCGGGCCGGTGGCCGCCTCCACGGCCAGGGCCGGCAGCATGAGGACGAGTCCCCAGGCGAAGGTGGCAGCGTTGAAGCCTTCTACGGAGATGCCGGCCGGGCGCTTGCGCACGAAAAGCGAGTAGAGGGCGAAACAGGCCGCTCCGGCCAAGGCCCACAAATCGCCGGGCAAAAAGCGTAAAGTGGCGATATGCCCCCAATCGCCGCGCGAAACCAGCTCCAACACCCCGACCAGCACGATGGCCACGCCGCCCAGGCGGCGCGGGGTCAAGGGTTCGCCGTAGACGATGCGCGACAGGAGAATGATCATGACCGGGGCGGTGGGCACGAGCAACGCCATGTTCAGGCTTTCGGTGGTCTGGCCGGCCTTGTAGACGAAGGTGTTGAGCAACGAGACGCCGACCAGGCCCATGGCGGCCAGATAGCGCCAATGGCGCTTCATGGCCGGCCAGTCGGCCCGAAGCTTGGGCCAGGCAAAGGGCAGGATGCAGGCCAACGCCAGAAGCCAGCGCCAGAAATTGAGCTGCACCGGCGGGATTTCCTGGGCGATGCCCCGGGCGACGACGAAATTGCCCGCCCACAGCACGGTGGCGGACAGGGCGGCCAGATAGCCGAGGAAGCGGGTGTTCAAGACGGTTGTTCCTTCTGCGGCGGGACGCGGGATCGGAGGCGAGGCAGGGCCTTGGTCCCTCGTGTCGCGTCCATGAAAAGCGCCTTTGGCGTTTCGCGGACAACAGCCGACAAAGCCTGCCTTTCAGAGGCGCGACAATCCAAAAAACATATTAACGACACGGGATGAGTGATAACGGGACCAAGCCGGTCCGGCAAGGAAAAGGCCAAGGTTTGGACCGGGATCAGCCTTCCTTGCGGGCCAGCCAGACGGTGTGGCCGCCGCAGTCCGGGTCCTTAACGACATGGCGCTCGACGGCGAACCCGTGCCCGGCCAGCAACCGGCGGTATTCGTCGGGCGACAGGCTGCAATGCCGGAAGGCGACGCCGTCCATGATGCCCACAACCTCGCCGTGATCGGGGCCGCTGGTGAAAAGCAGCGCCCCGCCCGGCCGGAGGTAGGCGCCAAAGACCGCAAACATGGCCCGTTGGTCGTCGTGGGACAGATGGAAAAAACTGTCCCAGGCCATAACTGCGCCGAAAGTCCGGCCCAGGTCCAGGCCGCGCATGTCGGCCACGATCCAGTCCATGGCCGGGAACCGTTTCCGGCAGGCGGCGATCATGGCCGGCGCGCCGTCGATGCCCGTCACCGGATGGCCGGCGCGCAGGCAAAAGCCGGCCAGGGGTTCGCCCGTGCCGCAGCCCAGATCAAGCACGGCCTCGCCCGGGGCGAGGTGGGCCAGCATGGCCCGCAGCCACGGCGCTTCCATGGGCGGATGGGTGGCCGTGCGGGTGGCCGCGAACCAGGGCGCGATGCGCTGGTAGGCGGCGCAAATGTCCGTCGGCGGGGCGGGCAGGTCGGGCGGCGCGGTCATGCGCGCCTCAAGGGGCGAATCAGGGCGCAAATCATGGGCGACGCCGTATCAGCCGGAAAAAAGGGTCAGCACGAGCAACTGGCCGGTGACGATGCGCAGGATCATGGCCAGAGGGTAAACCGTGGCGTAGACCGAGGCCGGGGCGTCGCCGCCAAGCATCTGGGAGGCGAAGGCCAGGGCCGGCGGGTCGGTCATGGCCCCGGCGAGCAAGCCGCAGGACGAGGCGTAGTTGCACTTGAGAAACATCCGGCCAAAAACGCCGGCGGCCAAAAGCGGCACAAACGTGATGGCCGCGCCGGCCGCCAGCCAGACCAAGCCCTGGCCGGAACCCACGGCGGCCACGAACCGGCTGCCGGCGGCCAGCCCAACGCAGGACAGAAACAGGCAGATGCCAATCTCGCGCAAAAGCAGGTTGGCGCTTTGGGGCAGATACCAGACCAGCCCGCCAAAGTGGTGGAGGCGCGAAAGCAGGATGGAGGCCAGAAGCGGGCCGCCGGCCACGCCCAGGCGCACGCCGGTGGGCAGTCCCGGCAGCGGCACGGCAATGCCGCCCAGGACCGCTCCGGCCAGGATGCCGATGAAGATGGGCAGGACATGGGGCGTGGCCAGCTCCCGGGCGGAGTTGCCCAGGCGCGCCTCGGCAAAGGCCAGGGCTTCGGCCGTGCCCACGCAGCGCACGGTGTCGCCGAAATGGAGCCCCACGCCCGGTCCGGGCGAAAATTCCGTGCCGGCCCGGGTGATGCGGGTGACGGCCACGTCATGGTCTGGGCCAAGACCCAGGGTCTCCACGGTGCGCCCCACGGCGGCGGCCCGGGTGACCCGAAACGAGCGCACTTCCACCGGCCCCGGCAGGGCGGGCAGGTCCTGGTCGCTGTCCTGGCCGATCTCCTGGCAAAGCGCGTCCAGGGCCTCGACCCGGCCCACGGCGTGGACGAGCATCCCCGGGGCCAGCACCGTGTCGAGGCTGACCGGACGCACCATGCCGCCGGCCATGACCCGCGACACCACCGCCCCGCCCTCGGCGATGGGGGGAAGTTCGGTGAGGAGGCGGCCGAAGGCGGCGGGCAGGGTCGCTTCGATGGTGCGCGAAGCCAGCGGCGGGGCGTTTTCGGCCAACAGCGTTTCGAGCTGGCGGGTTTCGGCCGCCGGGTCGATGTGAAACAGGCGACGTACGGCCAGCATGGCCAGGATGATGCCGAAAATGCCGAAGGGGTAGGCCACGGCGTAGCCCAGGCCGGCCTGGCCGACCAGGGCTTCGGCCTGGGCCGGAGCCAGTTCGGCGAAGGCCTGGGAGGCGGCGGCCAGGGACGGCGTGTTGGTGACGGCTCCGCTGTAGACGCCCACGGCCACCGGCAGGGGGAAAAGCCCGAGCAGATGGAAGGCGGCGGCCAGAGCGGCCCCGAAAATCACGATGCCCCCGGCCACGAGATTGAGCCGCAGCCCCCGGCGGCGCAGGGAATCGACAAACCCCGGCCCGACCTGCATGCCGATGGCGTAGACAAAAAGGATCAGGCCGAATTCGCGGACAAATTCCAAAACATGCCGGTCAAGGGCCAGGCCGTAGTGGCCGGCGGCCAGGCCGGTGAAGAGCACGCCGCCCACGCCCAGACGCACCCCGGCCACGGGCAGGCGTCCCAGGGCCAGGCCGGCGGCGGCGACCAGCCCGATGACCACCACGGCCTGGAGCGCCGAGGGAGCGAGCAAGAGCTGGGTCCAAAGCGCCATGCTGCCTCCGCGAGAGTGTGTTGGGGCCTTGGCCTTGACAGCCGGGGCCGCGCCGGGCATCGGCCATGCCGACGCTGAAAACACCGTGCACAGTGCGGTCGATCCCGGCCGACGTCAAGACTGGCGGTGCGGCGCTCCTTGCCAAGTTCGCCTCGCGTCACCATAATGCCACGAAGGCCCTGCCGAGCGCCCCGGGCCGTTCAAGGAGACACCATGTCCTTTGATTATGATAAAGCTTCCAAAGTGCTTGAGAAAAAGTTGGATTCCCTGTCGCGAAAGACCGTGTTGCCGGCTTCCCTGCTGACGCTGGTCGCGGCGACCTCCCGGGTTCAGCTCGCGGCCCGGGCCAAGGAGGATGTGACCATCGATCCGGCCGTTCTGGCCGACGTGGAGCGCAACCTGCGCGGCGCGCCCCGCCTGCCCCGGGACGCCTTTCCCGTGGATATGGAGCGGTTCGAGGCGCTGTTGGCGGAAATTTCCAAGCTGGTGCGCCAAGGCGAGGGGCATCTGGCCCAGGCCCTGGCCGTGCTCGAAGCTGACCGGGCGGCCGGAACCCTTGACATGGCCAAGGCCGTTGCCCGCCATCTGGCCGGCGACGACGCCTTTTTCGCCGCCTACGGCGAGCGCACCCCCGGCGCGCCGCGCCTGCTGGCCTTTCTGGTCCAGGCCGCCCTGGCCCCGCGTCTGGCTGCGGTCGGCGAGGCGGTCTACGCCCAGTTTCCCGAGGACCGCTCCTGGGCCTTTGGCCACTGTCCGGTCTGCGCCAGTCCGCCGCTCATTGGCCGGCTGGTCGGCAAGGAAGGGGCCAGGCATCTGACCTGTTCGTTTTGTCAGGTCGAATACCGGGCCAAGCGCCTCATGTGCCCGCACTGCGGCGAGGAAGACACCAAGCAGCTGGAAACCTTCACCGCCGCCGAGGAGCCGGGCTACCTCGTGAGTGTCTGCCTGCGCTGCAAGAATTACATCAAGACCGTCGACTTTCGGGAGTTCGACCGGCC
>JAEZEM010000483.1 GCA_023417745.1 Pseudomonadota bacterium | reverse complement strand
CCCGAGACCCGGGACAATCTCAAGATCTACCTCAAGGTCAACAACGACATCCGCAAGCAGAACGCGGTGTTTTTAAAGGAATTGTCCCAGAAAAGCGCCCCGACCATGCTGTGGGACAAGAAGGCCTTCCTGCGCCTGCCCAACGCCGCGCCCCGGGCCGGTTTCGGCGACCACCGCACCTACTTCTACCAGAACAAGGAAATCGACCAGCAGACCCACATGGGCGTGGACCTGGCTTCGCTGGAGGGCGCGGCCGTGCCGGCGGCCAACAGCGGCAAGGTGGTCTTCACCGGGTTTCTGGGCATCTACGGCGAAACCGTCATCATCGACCACGGCCTGGGGCTGCAAACCCTCTACGCCCACCTGCGCCAGATTGACGCCAAGGTCGGCCAGGACGTGAAAAAGGGCGACATCCTCGGCAAGACCGGCGTCACCGGGCTGGCCGTCGGCGACCACCTGCACTTCGGCGTGCTGGTCGGCGGCCGCGAGGCCTCGCCCATCGAATGGTGGGACCAGCACTGGATCGACGACAATATCCTGAGCAAGTTGTAAAGCTGCTCGTGCATCAGCTTTTCAAGGCCGCCCGGACATCCGTCCGGGCGGCCTTATTTTTGCCGGAGTCGGCCAGTTGCCGTCTCCCTGGCCCGGCAAGGCGACACGCCTTTGCCGTTCGGCCAACAGCGCTCCCGACACGGCTTCGGCCAGGCAGGATACTCCCGCCCCAGGCCGCAACCCAGGCCTGCCGGGGCAAGCTGCCCTCCCCTTCCGATGCCGCCCTCGCTTCGTGTTCCACCCACGCAAAGCGTCCATGGCGTTTCGCCGGCAACGGACGAAAACCATGACTTATTCGGCAGCAATACCGATCTTGCTTAAGGGACGCGGACTCGCGTCGCTTCCTCCGAAGATCGCGGAGGCTTTTCCGGGCAGTAGACGAAAGCGGTGACGGGTTCATGAAAATACCGTCGGATTTTCAAGAAACACGGCCCTCGGGCCATGGATTTTCTTGCTGTCCCGGCAGCAGTCAAACAAGCACAAAAAAGCGGCCTCCGACAATGTCGGAGGCCGCTTGCTTGCGTCGTTTGCCGCCCGCGGTGTCGGCCTACCCGGGCTACCAGCTCTTCTGACGCTGGGTGGCCAAGGCCACGGCCTGCTCGTCGTAGCTCTCGAAGCCGGCCTGGCGCAGGGCGTCGAAGACCGTGCCCGGCCAGTCCCAGGTGGCGTAGAGCACCGGCTTGTGGAACAGCTTGCGGAAGGTCTCCATCTCCTGGCGGTAGAAGGCGGCCTTGGGGCTTTCCAGGTTCTCGCGCAGTTGCTCGCCAAGGCGGGTCAACTCGCCGTCGTACCAGTCCTTGATGTCGGCGGCGGTGTCGTACTTCTTGGCGATGTGCTCGTACTTGTTTTCCTGGAGCACGGTCTTGAGCCGCGCCAGATGCTGCTCGCCCAGCCACGCGCCCAGGCCCGAGGCCGGGATGTTCTCGTCCTCGACATGGGCCATGTCGAACTTCGTCTGGTAGTAGGTGTCGGGCACCACCGAAGCGCACACGATGCCGGCGATGGCGACCAGGCCCCGCAGGATTACGCTGTTGGACACGCCCTGGCCGCAAAAGCCCACCTTCTTGCCGTACTTCTGGCCGGCGAAGATGGTGACCAGAAGCGCCCAGACCACGGCCGGGTCCTCTTCGTCGTAGATGTGGCGCAGAGCCGGGTTGTCGCGGTCGGTGCCGAGCACCATTTGCGTCATGTCGTTGGAGCCGATGGAGAAGCCGTCGAACTCCTGGATGAACTGCTTGGCCAGGATGGCGTTGCTCGGAATCTCGGACATGATGAACATCTTAAGCCCCTCGTCGCCGGAGTGGAGCTTGTGCACCCGTTCGAGATAGCGCTTCATGGAGACGGCTTCCTCCACGGTGCGCACAAAGGGCAGCATGATGTTCAGGTTCTTGCCGCCGTAGATGCCGCGCGCCAGCTTGAACGACTCTATTTCCCAGTCGTGGATATTGCGCGAAACGCCCCGGTAGCCGAGCATGGGGTTGTCCTCCAGGGCCTCGAAGAGGTTGCCGCCGAGGAGGTTTCTATACTCGTTGGATTTGAAATCCGTGGTGCGGTAGAGGATGGGCTTGCCGTGGAAGGCCATGGCGAAAAGCCCCAGGCCCTGGGACAGGGTCTGCACGTAGAGCTCTTTGCCGCTGCGGAACCCACGCGAGGTGAGCTGCTTGCGGATCTTGCCCAAAAGGGCGTTGAGGTCATCGCTCTGGGACTTGATGCCGACCTGCCTGGCCACTTCCTGGCGCATGGCCGCGATCTTGGCCAGCACGTCCTTGACCAGCGGCTCGTCGGCCACGGCGGCCATACGGTCCTCGATCTGGGCCTTGATCTCGTAGCGCCGCTTGATCTCGTCAGGCTCCACGGCCTTGGTCTGGAGTTCGTCCCAGTAGCCGAGGATGATGGCCACGTGGGTAAACAGATCAGCCGAAGTCTTGAGCATGTCCAGACGGCGGGTGGTCGCTTCGAGATAATGGTCGAGCTTTTTCTCCAGGTCGCGGATACGGCGGTGCACGGCCATGACTTCGTCGGTGCCGCGCGCGCTGGAATGGTCGGCCAGATTGTCGAGGTCGGCGGTCAGGCCCGAGATGAGGCCGACGTAGCCGCGCAGCTTGATCTGGACGTTGATGTAGCCGGCGGCCATCTGCTCGCGCACGACCTTGGCCAGCTTGGCGTCGAGTTCCTTGACCTTGGATTCGATCAGGCTCGGCAGGGTGCCGTTGTCGTAGGCTTCAAGGGCCTGGGGGTGGACGCCGATGTTGCCGAGCATGAATTCGGCGCGCAGCAAGCCCACCTCGAAGTCGGAGACGTTGCGCAGGCGCGACAGGAACAGGGCCTGGCCCACGTCGGCCAGGATCAGGCCGACCTTGGTCTTGGTGGTCGGCAGCTTGGACAGGTCCATCTCGCCGCCCACTTCCACCAAGGGCAAAAGCCCCCGGTAGACGCAGCCGCGCGAGCCGTCCACGGTGACGTACTGGCCGTCCAGGGAGCGCAGGGTCTCGGCCCGCTGGATGCCGATGATGGCCGGGATGCCGAGTTCGCGGGAGGTGATGGCGGCGTGGCTGGTGTCGCCGCCGGCGTCGGCCAGGATAGCCGAGGCCACGCGCATGCCCGGCACCATGTCCGGGTCGGTGCGTTCGGCGGCCAGGATGTCGCCCTTCTGGATCTTGTTGAGCTCCAGGGCGGAGCGCAAAAAGCGCACCATGCCCTGGCCGGCCCCGCGCGAGGCGCCGTTGCCCTCAAGGATCACCTCGGCCGTGACGGCGGCCCGTTTTTCGACCTCCATGCGGCGCATGAAGATGGTGTCGGGATGCAGCTCCAGCTCGTCGTTCCAACGGGTCTCGGGCCGGGCCTGGACGAACCACAGGCGGTCGGACTCGTCGATGCAAAATTCCGTGTCCATGATGCAGCCGCCGTAGGCGGCGGAGATGGCGCGAACGCCCCGGGCCACTTCCTCGGCCTGGGCCAGGGACAGGGCCCAGCGGTAGGCGATCTCGTCGGGCACCTTGACGAGCTTGGTGCCGCCCTCCTCGTCGTCATAGACGATTTTCTTGTCCTTGTAGCCCATGTTGCGGATGACGACCTCGGGGCCTTCGTCGCGCTGGAAGACGAAGAGCTTGTCCGGGGTCACCATGCCGCCGACCACGGCTTCGCCGAGGCCATAGCTGGCGTCGATGGAGACGAGGTCGTTGCGGGCGGTGCCGCGACAGCCGGTGGCGGTGTCGGCGGCGAAGGCGGTGCCGGAGATCACGGGGTTGATCATGCGCATGATGCACACGGACAGCGACGTGTTCTCGATGGCCCATTCCTGCTTGGCGACTTCGGCGATGGAGTCGTCGCCGGTGCGTTCGGCCAGGGCCACGGCGTCAAGAATGGCTTCGCGGCGGTAGGTCATGGAGCGCAGGTTGTAGGCCGAGGCGCAGTCCCACTGGTAGGCGCGCACGCACTGGGCCGCGCCGACGATGTTGAGATAGGTGTCCTGCAGGCCGGCGAAAGCTTTCTTGCGGCTGTCCTCGCCGGCGGCCGAGGAACGCACGGCCACGGGCACGTCTTCCAGGCCTGCCTCGCGGCAAATGTCGTTGTAGGCGCTGGCCACGGCTTCGCGCACGCCGGCCGGCATGTCCACGGACAGGATGGCGGCCTGGACGAGGACGGAACGTTTGCGCAACTGGTCAATGCCTTCGGGGGAGGTGGCGAAGCCCTCGACCACGTTGTTGATAAAGGTGCGCAACTTGATGGAGGAACCCGGGGCGTCGGCGGTCTTTAAGCGGACCTCCTCGGCCAGGTTGCGCACGAGATTTTTCATGTATTCCGGATCGCTGTTGACTTCTTCGTCGTTCCAGTCGACCCGGCGGTAGCCGTCGTTGACCACTTCACGGATCAGCGCGGCGTTGACCTTGGTTTCGTCAAGGACCCTATGGAAGGCCACGGAGGACACGGCCCGAAACTGCGGGGCGCGGATGCCCTGGATTTGGCTGATAAGCGCGGTGTTATAGTTTTTCCCACCGACCAGAATCTCGGCTTCCTCGCCCATGCCGACGATGTCGGCTCCAGTAAGGATCAACGTGGCGGCGGTATCGAAAGCCGCGCCGGTCTCTTTGGCGGACGGGTTTTCGTCCTGGCGCGGTTTGTCATTGGACTGGTTCTTGGCCATGCTCCCCTCCTTGTCTCTCCAGACTCAATGGGCCGGCGTCTTACCGCCGGCCCCACTATGACACGTTCGCGGCAAAAGTTACATTACATCTGCTGGCCGCAATTCGGACAGAATTTGAAGCCGTCGTCGCCCACGGGCTGGCGGCACCCTGGGCAATCCTTGGAAACCGGGGCCAGTTCGACCAGGAGCTCCCCTTCCTTGACCGGCACCATCTTGCGGTCATTGGCGTAATCGGCGTTTTTGAGCACCCGTTTGACCGTGGCGTCAAGGGGAGCGGCCACGGTTTTCTCCTGCTTCATGACGGAGATGTTGAACAATTCCTCGCCGGTCTTGATGTAATCGTTGGGCGAGACGTGCATGACCCACAGGTCGCCGGAGACCGGCGCGCCCACATGGTAGGGGTTGTTGGGGTCGGCCATCTCGACTTTGCTGGCCGGCCCGTTCTGGGCGGCGGCCACCTGGACCTGATAACTCAGGATTTCCGAATCCAGGACATAGCGGACAGTGGCCATGCCGCTGTTGTCCGGGCGCGAGATGTCAAGCAAGGACAGGTGGTGGGGCTTGCCCTGGCTGTCGGCGAAGGTCAACTCCTCGCCGGGCTCCAGGCCCTCGAACCACACATCCAGGGGAAGGTTGTTGGGATCACCGAATTTCTTGCGAAATTCCATGGTCTTGAGCGCGTCGCCGGGGTGGTTCAAGTAGAGCACGAACTCTTCGTTGGACGGCTCGCGACCCAGCTGCTTGGTCAGGGCGGCCATCTCGGCTTCCATGTCCACCTCGCCCAGGGCGTCCAGGGGCGACTCCTCGGTGCGCGAGGCGATGGCTTCCTTCCACTCCGTGCCAAAGGCGCTCTCGTAGACCCAGTCGGGCGGGAACCCGAGCGGCATCTTGCCGAACTTGCCCAAAAGCAGGTTGCGGAAGGCGTCGTTGCAGTTGGCGTACAGGAGCAACCGGTCGGTCTTGGCCGCCGGGGTCAAGCACTCGTCGCAGTTCTCGGACACGGCCTCAAGCACTTCGAGCATGTCCTTGACGGCCCGCTCGCCACCGACCTTGTAGGCGCTGGTGACGGCCAAGAACGCGGTGTTCCAGGTGATCTGGGACCCCGGGGTGACGTCGTGGTAGCGCACGATCTTGCGGGTGCCGGCCAGGAACTTGAGCATGTAGGGCAGCAGCTGGATGTAGCCCTGCTTCATGGCCCCTTCCTGGGAGGAGCTGGTGGCCCCGCCGGGCATGGCGTGCTCGACCACGTCGTAGTCGATGCCCTGGAAGTACGGCGCGGTGTAGCGGTCGTAGTAGGGCA
>JAEZEM010000266.1 GCA_023417745.1 Pseudomonadota bacterium | reverse complement strand
GATGCCGTCGTCGTGAGGGAGCTGACCGGATGCGCCTGACCCTCTCCGAAATCCTGGCCGCCACCGGGGCCGTGGGCGACGTGGGCGAGCGGGGCAACCCCGACATCGAGGCCGTGCGCATCGACAGTCGGGCCGTTTCTCCCGGCAGCCTTTTCGTGTGCATCCCGGGCGAGCGCCTGGACGGCCACAATTTCGCCGCCGAGGCCGTGTCCAAGGGCGCGGCCGCCGTGCTGGCCGACCGGCCCCTGGTCGGGCTGCCCGAAGGCACGCCGGTGTTGCTGGTGCGCGACACCGTGTCCGCCCTGGGCAAGCTGGCCAAGGCCTGGCGCGAGCGCGTCCAGGCCAGGCTCGTGGCCGTGTCCGGCTCGGCCGGCAAGACCACGGTCAAGGAACTGACCGCCGCCATCTTGGCCAAGGTTGGACCGACGGCCAAAAATTACAAGAATTTTAATAATAAGATCGGTCTGCCCCTGTCCATGCTGGAAGCTGGCGAGTCCGACCGGCTGTGGGTCATGGAGCTTGGCATCTCGGCCCCGGGCGAGATGGCTCCCCTGGCCGCCATTGCCGAACCCGACGTGGCCGTGATCCACAACGTCGGCCCGGCTCATCTGGAGGCGCTCATCGACGTGGCCGGCGTGGCCGCCGAGAAGTCGCGGCTTTTCGCCGCCCTGCGTCCGGGCGGCACGGCCCTGGCCTCCATGGACTATCCCGAGCTGTGGGCCGCGGCCAAGGCCGTGCGGCCTGACGTGCGCGGCATGTCGGTCAAGGGCGGCTCAGCTCCCTACCGGGCCAAGTACCTGGGCGCGCTGTCCGAGGGACGGGGCCGGTTTTTCCTGCGCCTGGACGGGCTGGAACTCGAAGTCGTGACCCCGCTGACCGGCGGACACTTCGCCGAGAACATCCTGGCCGCCGCCGCCTCGGCCCAGCTTCTCGGGGCCAGCGGGGAACAGATCGCCGCAGGCCTGGAATCCGCCGTCATGCCCGAGCAGCGCTTTTTTTGCCGCCGCCACGGCTGCTACACGTTTATCGACGATACCTACAACGCCAACCCGCTGTCCATGCGCCGGGCCATCGCCGCCGCCGCCGAGGCCGCCCAGGGCAAACCCCTCGTGCTCGTTCTTGGCGAAATGCGCGAGATGGGCGTCCAGGCCGAGGAAGAACATCGCAAGCTGGGCGAAGAGGCCGCCGCCAGCGGGGCCAAGGCCGTCTTTTTCCACGGCGGTTACGCCCAGGCCGTGGGCGAGGGCTTGGCCCGCAAAGGCTACGCCGGCCTGTTCGCCGTGGTCGATACCCCCGAAGCGTTCACCCAGACCGTTGCCTCGGCTGGACTGCAAGGCGGCGTCTACCTCTTTAAAGGCTCCCGTTCCATGCGCATGGAAGAGTATCTGGCGGCCTTGACCCAAAGCATCCAAAAGGACGCCTCCGCATGATTTATTACCTGCTGGTGCCGCTTGTGGCGCATTTTAGCGCCTTAAACGTCTTCCGCTACATCACTTTCCGGTCGATCGCGGCACTTGTCACGGCGCTGGTCCTGTCCATCGTCTTTGGCCCCAAGTTCATCGACTGGCTGCGCCGCCTCAAGTACGGCCAGTACATCCACGAAGACGTGGCCGCCCACAAGCAAAAAGCCGGCACCCCCACCATGGGCGGCCTGCTCATCGCCTTTTGCATCGTGGTCAGCGTGCTGCTCTGGGGCGATCTGGCCAACGAATACGTTTGGATGACCCTGTTCGTTTTCCTCGGCTTCGGGGCGCTGGGCTATGTGGACGACCACGCCAAGGTGGTCAGGAAACAAAACAAGGGCCTGACCCCCAAGCAGAAGCTCCTGGGCCAGATCATCGTCTCGGGCGTGGCCGCCGCCGTGCTGGTCCTGGACCCCGAGTATTCCACCCGGCTGGCCGTGCCGTTTTTCAAGCATTTAACGCCGGATATCGGTCTGTGGTACCTGCCGTTCGCCATGCTGGTCATGATCGGGGCCTCCAACGCCGTCAACCTGACAGACGGCCTGGACGGCCTGGCCATCGGTCCCATGATCGTCAACGCCGCCATGTTCGGGCTTTTCGTCTATGTGGCCGGCCATGCCCAGATGGCCCGGTATCTCCAGGTGATGCCGGTGTCGGGCGTGGGCGAGGTGACGGTTTTCTGCGGCGCCCTGGTCGGCGCGGGCTTGGGGTTTTTGTGGTTCAACGCCTACCCGGCCCAGATTTTCATGGGCGACGTGGGGTCGCTGTCGCTCGGCGGAGCGTTGGGGTTTCTGGCCGTGTTGTGCAAGCAGGAGCTGCTGCTCATCGTGGTCGGCGGCCTCTACGTGGCCGAGACCGTCTCGGTCATCCTGCAAGTCGGCTACTTCAAGATGACCGGCGGCAAGCGGATCTTCCGCATGGCGCCGCTGCACCACCATTTCGAACTCATGGGCGTGCCGGAATCCAAGATCATCATCCGGTTCTGGATTCTTTCCATTCTTTTGGCCCTGGTGGGACTGTCCACCCTCAAACTGCGGTAGGCCGACCATGCGCGAAATGCTCCATTCCGATCAACTGCGCGGCCATCAGGCCGTTGTGGCCGGCGCCGGCGCGTCGGGCCGCTCGGCGGCGAAGCTCTTGTCGCGCCTGGGCGCGTCCGTGCGTTTTCTGGAGAAAAATCCGGCCGCCGTTTCCGACGAATTGAGGGCCGAGGCCGTTTCGCTGGGCTATGACCTCCGCACCGGCGAGCACGGGCCGGCCGATTTCGCCGGGGCCGATCTGGTCGTGCTCTCGCCCGGCATCCGGGCCGCCAACCTTGCCCCGGCCCTGGCCGCCTGCCCGGGAGCCCAGGTCGTTTCCGAACTCGAACTGGCCAGCTGGTTCACCCCGGAACCCATCGTGGCCGTCACCGGCTCCAACGGCAAGACCACCACGGTCATGCTCATAAGCGCGCTGCTCGAAGCCGCCGGCCGCCGGGTCTTTACCGGCGGCAACATCGGCACGCCGCTGTCCGATCATGTGCTCTCCGAGGAGCCGGCCGACGTGGTGGTGCTCGAAGTGTCGAGCTTCCAACTCCAGCTGACCAAGACGTTTCGTCCCAAGGTGGCGGTGCTTGTAAATTTCGCCGCCAACCACCTGGACTGGCACGCCGACCTGGACGAATACCTCGACGCCAAGCTCAAGATTTTCGCGGCCCAGCGCCCGGACGACACGGCCATCGTGTCCGAGGAATTGCGCGACCTCTTGGGCGGTCGGCCCTTTACCCGGGCCGGGGTCACCTGGTACGCCGCCGCCTCGGGCTTTTTGTGCCCGCGCCTGGCCGGCGTCCACAACCAGGCCAACATGGAAGCCGCCTATCTGGCCTGCCGCAGCTTTGGCGTGGACATCGACCTGGCCCGGCAGGTGTTTGCCGATTTCGTGCCCGCGCCCCATCGCATCCAGATCATCGGCGAGAAGGGCGGCGTGCTTTTTGTCGACGACTCCAAAGCCACCACCGTGACGGCCATGGAAGCGGCCATCCGCAGCTTCGACCGGCCGGTGCGGCTTTTGTGCGGCGGCGTCTGGAAGGGCGGCGACCTGGAAGCCATGCTGCCGCTGGTGAAAGAGAAAGTCGTGGCCGTGGGCCTTTTCGGCGGCAGTCGGGAGGTCTTCGAGGCGGCCTTTGCCGGAGTGGTTCCGGTCAGCTACGACCCGGCCCTGGCCGATGCCGTGGCCCGGATTTACGCCGACGCTGCGCCGGGCGACGCCGTGCTGCTTTCGCCCGGCACGTCGAGCTTTGACCAGTATCCCAATTACAAGGCCCGAGGACGCGACTTTCAGCAGGCGTTCGCGGGGTTGCCGGCCAGACCCGCCGGCGGGGCAGGGCAGGGCGCATGAGCAAAATCACCGTGCAGTCGGCCGAAGCCAAGGCCAACGGCTCCATTGACTACTGGCTCCTGGGCGCGGCCCTGGTGCTGGCTGGCCTGGGGTTGGTCATGGTCTTTTCCTCCAGCGGCGTCATGGCCGAACGGGTCAACGGCAACCGCTATTTCTTCATCCAGCGCCAAGGGCTTTTCGCCATGATCAGCCTCACGCTCATGATCATCTGCGCCTGGATGCCGCGAAAGATCCTGCACGGTCCGGTCTATCTGTGGCTGTTTCTCATCATCGGCCTGCTGGTGCTGACCCTCGTGCCGCCGTTTTCCGTCAAGGCCGGCGGCGCCCGGCGCTGGATGCGCCTGGGCTTTATGTCCTTGCAGCCCATGGAGCTGGCCAAGGTGGCGCTGGTCATGTACCTGGCCTATTTCTTTAGCCAAAAACAACAACTCGTGCGCTCCTTTTCGGTGGGCTTTATCCCGCCGGTTGTGGTCACCGGGTTTTTGGGCCTGATCCTGCTGCTCCAGCCCGACTTCGGCGGCGCGGTGTTTCTGGGAATGCTCTTTTTCCTCATGAGCCTGGTCGGCGGCACCCGGTTGACCTACCTTGGCGTGTCCATGTTCTTCGGCATCGGGGCCATGGGACTGCTCATCGCCTCTTCGCCCTACCGTTTCAAACGCTGGTTCGCCTTTCTTGATCCCTTCAAGGACCCGCAAAACGTCGGCTACCAGCTGGTGCAGTCCTTTTACGCCTTCGGTTCCGGCGGCGTGGTCGGGGCCGGGTTCGGCGCGGGCAAGCAAAAGCTCTTTTATCTGCCCGAAGCCCACAACGACTTCATTATGGCCGTTGTCGGCGAGGAACTCGGCTTTATTGGCGTCTCCATTGTCTTTGTCTGCATAGGCATCCTGCTCTACCGCGCTTTCAAGGTCGCCCTGGCCCAGGACGATCTGCGCGACCGTTTCACGGCCTACGGCATGGGGCTGGTGCTGGGCCTGGGGTTTCTCCTCAACCTGGCCGTGGTCCTTGGCTGCGTGCCGCCCAAGGGCGTGGCCATGCCGTTTCTGAGCTACGGCGGCTCCAATCTGCTGTCCTGCTTCCTGTGCGTCGGCATCCTGCTCAATCTCTCCCGGAGCGCCCGGACATGACCCGGCTCATCGTCACCACCGGCGGCACGGGAGGCCATATCTTCCCGGCCCTGGCCGTGGCCGAGGCGGCCATGCGTCTTTCGCCCGGCCTGGATGTCCTATTTATCGGCGGAGCCGGCCCGGAAGGGGAGCTTGCCGCCAAGGCCGGGCTGCCCTTTGTGGCCCTGCCGGCCAGGGGCGTTTTCGGACGGGGGATAAAAGCCCTGGCCGCGCCGTTTTGGATGCTGCGGGCCTTTGGCCTGGCCGGGGCGCGCATCCGCGAATTTTCTCCGGACGTGGTCTGCGGCTTTGGCGGCTACGCCGGTTTCATTCCCGTGGCCGCCGCCCGGCTCATGGGCGTGCCCACGGCCATCCACGAGCAAAATAGCGTCCCGGGCGTCACCAACAAGGTGCTTGGGCGGTTCGTGGACCGCGTCTTTGCCACCTATCCCGACGAGGCCGGGGTTTTTCCGGCCGCGCGCACCGAGCGTCTGGGCAACCCCATCCGGGCCGACATCGCCCGCGCGACCACGGCCGCGCCCCATCCCGGAACCCGGCGGCTCCTGGTCCTTGGCGGCAGTCAGGGCGCCAAGGCCGTAAACGATGCGGTCATGGCCATCCTGCCGACTCTGCTTGATGCCGGGGTCAAGGTCCGTCTGCAAGCCGGACGAGCCGATTTCGAGCGCGTGACGAGTCAGGCCCATGCCGTACTGGCCGGCCGCCGGAGCGCTGGCGACGAACCCGAGGTGGTCATCGAGAACTTCATCGACGACATGGCCGGGGCCTATGCCTGGGCCGATCTGGTCCTGGCCCGGGCCGGGGCCACCACCCTGGCCGAGGTCACGGCCGCCGGCAAACCGTCGCTGCTTATTCCGTTTCCGTTCGCCACCCACGACCACCAGACCGTCAACGCCGCTTTTCTGGCCCGGGCCGGCGCGGCGCAAAGCGTGGCGCAAAACGATCTGCCCGGCATGGATCTGGCCGGGACCGTCATCGGGCTTCTGGGCGATCCGGCGCGCCTTGAGGTCATGGGCCAGGCCGCTCTGGGCCAGGCCCTGCCGAACGCCGCCGACGACATCGCCCGGGCCCTGCTCGCCATGGCCGCGCACAAGGGAGAACGCTAGATGACGGCCCAGAAATGCAACGGCGCGCCCTCGGGCATGCGCAACAAGGTTCGCAAGATCCATATGATCGGCATTGGCGGCTCGGGTATGAGCGGCATAGCCGAAGTGCTCCTTAACCTGGGCTACGAGGTGTCCGGCTCGGACCTGGCCATGAGCCAGACCGTGCGCCGCCTGGGAAGCCTTGGCGCGTCCATCGCCATCGGCCATGGCCGGGAAAACCTCGGCGACGCCGACGTGGTGGTCAAATCCACGGCTGTCACCGCCGACAACCCGGAAGTGGTCGTGGCTCGCGAACGCGGCATCCCGGTTATCCCCCGGGCCGAGATGCTCTCCGAGCTCATGCGCCTGCGTACCGGCATCGCCGTGGCCGGCACCCACGGCAAGACCACCACCACCTCGCTTCTGGCCACCATCTTCACCGAGGCCGGCTACGACCCCACCGTTATCATCGGCGGGCGGTTGAATGCTTACGGGGCCGGGGCGCGCCTGGGGCAGGGCGAATACCTCATCGCCGAGGCCGACGAGTCCGACGGCTCGTTTCTGTGCCTGTCGCCGGTGGCCTCGGTGGTCACCAATGTCGATGCCGACCACCTGGACCACTACGACGGCATCGCGGCCATCGACGACGCTTTCGTGGATTTCTTGAACAGCATCCCCTTTTACGGGGTCAATGTGGTCTGCCTGGACGATCCCGGCGTGGCCCGCATCCTGCCGCGCGTCAACCGGCCCATCCTGACCTACGGCTTTTCCGACAAGGCGCGCCTTCGCGGCCGCATCATCGATTCCGGGGCCATGAGCTGCTTCGAGGTCTTCCTGGACGGCAAGCGCCTGGGCGAGATGCGGCTTAACCATCCCGGCCGGCACAACGTCCTCAATGCCTTGGGCGCCGTGGGCGTATCCCTGGAAGTGGGCATCCCCCTTGCCCCCATCGCCGAGGCCCTGGCCAAGTTCGGCGGCGTGGGCCGTCGCTTCGAGCGCAAGGGAGAAAAGGACGGCGTGGTCGTCATCGACGACTACGGTCACCATCCGGCCGAGATCAAGGCCACCCTGGCCACGGCCCGGGCCGTGTATCCCGAACGCCGGCTGGTGGTCGCCTTCCAGCCCCATCGGTTTTCCCGCACCAAGGCCCTTTTCGGCGATTTCTGCACTTGTTTCGAGGCCGCCGACGAACTGCTGCTCACCGAAATCTATCCGGCCTCGGAAGCGCCCATTCCCGGGGTCAGCGGCGAAAGCCTGGGGCAAGGCATCCGCCAGGTGACCAAGACGAAAGTCGCCTACTATCCGGATTTCGCCGCCATGGAGGCGGCCCTGCCGGGCATCCTGCGGCCGGGCGATTTGCTCGTGACCCTTGGGGCCGGCAGCATCTGGCAGGTGGGCGCGCATTACCTGGAGTCGGAGCGTGGCGCTTAGGGTCGAACCGGGGCCGCTGCTGTCGGCCCGCACGACGCTGCAGCTCGGCGGGCGCGCCCTGGCCGAGGTGATCTTTGATCAGGCTAAGGACGCCCTGGTCCTTGGCGAGACGCTTGAGCGGCTTGGCGGGACGCCCCTGGCCCTGGGCGGCGGGAGCAATCTCCTGGCCCGGGACGGGGAGCTGCCCCTGGTGCTGGTACGGCCCATGTTGCGTGACGAGCCGCGCGTGTTGCCGGACAGGCCCGAGGGCCGGGTCCGGGTGCGCTGCGGGGCCGGGGTCAAGCTCCAGCGGCTGGTGGCCTGGCTGGCGACGCAAGGGTTGTCCGGGCTTGGCGGCCTCATTGGCGTGCCTGGCAGCGTGGGCGGGGCCGTGGCCGGCAATGCCGGCTCTTATGGCGACGACCTCGGGGGAGTGCTGGCCCGTGTCCGGCTGTGGACGCCCGAGCAGGGACTGTTCTGGGCCGGCCGGGAAGCCCTCGACATCGGCTACCGCCGCTTTGTCGTGCCGGACCTGACCGGGTTTTTCCTGGTCCTGGAAGCGGAATTTGACTGCGAGGTGCGCGAACCCATCGAGATTCGTCAGGAGATGATCGCCAACCTCAAGAAAAAACGGGCCAGTCAGCCGATCACGGCGGCCACGGCCGGTTGCGTGTTCAAAAATCCGCCTGGGGAAG
>JAEZEM010000444.1 GCA_023417745.1 Pseudomonadota bacterium | reverse complement strand
CCCCCGAACGGGCGGCGGCGAGGAGGTCACGTGACCCGGCAGCGAATACTGTTTGTCGACGACGATCCGCAACTGCTTGGCGGCTTGCGGCGGATGCTGTGGGACCGGCGCGAGGCCTGGGACATGCGTTTCGCCGAGGGCGGCGCGGCGGCCCTGACCATGCTGGAGGCGGAGCCGGCCGATCTGGTCGTGTCCGATGTGCGCATGCCGGGCATGGACGGGCCGGAACTCCTGGAACAGGTGCGGCTTCGCTGGCCGGCCACGGTGCGCGTGATCCTGTCGGGTCACTCGGACCGGGAATTCGTGGTGCGTTCCATCAAGCCCGCCCACCAGTTCTTGTCCAAGCCCTGCACGCCCCAGGAACTGCGGGCGGCCATCGAACGGGTGCTGGGGCTTCGCGAGATTTTTACCGACGAGCGGCTGCGCGAGGCCGTGGCCCGCCTCGACTCCCTGCCGGTGCTGCCGGCGGCCTTTGCCGAGCTGACCGAGGAACTGCGTTCGCCCAACGCCTCGCCGCGCAGCCTCGGCGACATCCTCGACCGCGACGCCGGCCTGGCTGCCGGGCTTTTAAAGCTCGTCAATTCTTCCTTTTTCGGCCTGGCTCGCCGGGTCGCCTCCACCGAGCAAGCCGTCACGCTCCTTGGCCTGGACACGGTGCGGGCGCTGGTCCTGTCCCACGGCCTTTTTTCCCGTTTCGACGCCGGGCGCTATCCCGGGTTCACGCTGTCCGGCCTGTGGAACCACAGCCTGGGCACGGCCCGGTTGGCCAAGGGCATCGCCGAGCTGGAAGGCGCGCCCAAGAGCGTCCTGGACGCCTGCTTCATGGCCGGTCTGGTCCATGACGTGGGCAAGCTCATCCTGGCCGAGCTGTTCGAGCCGGAATACGCCCGGGCGCTGGCCCTGTCCCGGGAGCGCAACCTGCCCATTTACGATGCGGAAATGGCGGTCTTCGGGGTGTCCCATGCCGGCGTCGGCGCCTACTTGCTGGGGCTTTGGGGCTTCGAGGAACGGGTGGTCCTGGGCGTGGCCCGCCACCACCAGCCCGAGGCGGCCGGAGAGGACACGCTCTTGGCCGTGGCCGCCGTCCACGCCGCCAACGCCTTCGAGCACGAACTGGTGGTCATAAACAGCCACTACGCCAGCCATCCCGTCAACGAGGAGGCTCTGGCCGCCATGGGCCTGGCCGGACGGGTTCGGGACTGGCGCGAGTTCTGCCTCGATCTCTTGAGCCAAGGAGCGCAGCCTTGAACAAGCGGGTGCTTTTCATCGACGACGACGAACGCATCCTGGCCGGTTTCCGGCGCAACCTGCACAGCCATTTCGAGGTGGACGTCGCCGTCGGTCCCGAGGCGGGGCTTGCCAAGGTGCGCGACAATCCGACCTACGCCGTGGTGGTCTCCGACCTGCGGATGCCGGGCATGGACGGCATCGCCGTGCTGGCCAAGGTGCGCGAGCTGCGGCCCGACACCGTGCGCGTGATGCTGACCGGTTTCGCCGAACTGGAGGCGGCCATCGCGGCCGTCAACGAGGGCAACATCTTCCGGTTTCTGACCAAGCCCTGCGAGACCGGCTATCTCATCGGCGCGCTGACCGCCGCCGTGGAGCAATACCGTCTGGTCATGGCCGAGCGGGAGCTGCTCGAAGGCACCCTGCGCGGCAGCCTCAAGATGCTCTCGGAAGTGCTGTCGCTGCTGCGCCCGGAGGTCTATGGCCGGGCGGCCCGCATCGCGCCCTACGTGCGGCCGCTGTCCAAACTCTGCGGCGATCCCGCCCCCTGGCAGACGGAAGTGGCGGCCATGCTGTGCCTGATGGGCTACATCGTCCTGCCCGAGGGGGTCGTGTCCAAGGTGGAGCGCGGCCGGCAGCTCTCGGCCGACGACGCCGCCGTCTACCGCCAGCACGCCGAAGTGGCGGCCAAGCTCGTGGCCAACATCCCCCGCATGGGCCAGGTGGCCAAGGCCATCGCGTATCAGGAAAAAAACTTCGACGGCACGGGCTTTCCCGAGGGCGCGCCGGCCGGCAAGGAACTGCCGCTGGGGGCGCGCATCCTGCGGGTGCTGCTCGACTTCGACCGCCTGACCGGGGCCGGGCTGGCCAAGGCCGAGGCCTACAAATCCCTCAAGCAGACCAGCGGCCTGTACGACCCCGACGTGCTGGCCGCCCTGGGCGAAGTGCTTGGCGAGGAGGGCCGCTACGTCATCGTCAAGATGGCCATCAAGAACCTGCGTGAGGGCATGGTGCTGGCCGAGGACATCTTCGTGACCCGGGGCGGCCAGGTGATGAAGGTGCTGCCCAAGGGCTACGAACTCTCCGACGTGGCCCTGGCCCACATCGCCAAGCTCGCCCGCTACGACAGCATCACCGATCCGGTGACGGTCATCGTGCCTTCGGACGTTTAGCGGCGCGGCACTGGCGGCGGTTCCATTTTGCGTGGACAGGGGCGTGCTCAGGGCCGCCGGGAGTGACCGGGCGGCAAGGGCCGCGTCGGCGACGGGCCGAAGTGGTTGGCCGTGCGCCGCAGGGCCGGCAGCAGGCCGCCGTGGCCGCGGCGCAGCACGAGCAGGCAGACGAGCAGCAGCACCGGCGGCACGACGAGCAGCAGCAGCAGCACGTCGCAGCCCAGCACCGCGTGCCACAAGGCGGTCGGCAAGTCGTCCCGGGGCATCATGCTCAAATCGAAATCCAGAAAATCCGGCAGGATGCCATAGAGCGTGGTGTCCGGCCAGGTGCCGTAGAGCAGTTGCCAGCCGACCTTGAACAAGACCACCAGAAGCGAGCCGACGGTCCAGAGCACCAGCAGGCCGGCGGCGGCAAAAGCCGCCAGGCGTTGGAACGGAGCGGCGTCGGTCATGGTCCCTTCCCGGCCGCGCCCAGGCACGGCGCAAGAAATGCAGCAAGAAGAGTGCCCGTCGGCAAGGCCTGGGCAGGTCCCGACATCGCTATCGCCTGGCCGGGCGAAACCGGCCTGGAAGCGTTGGGGGGGATGCGCGCCCGGCCTTTGGCGTCAGTCCCCGGCCTCCCGGTTGCGCCGGGCGGCCAAGGCGGCGGCGGCGATGACCCGGGCCAGATCGGCCTGGGCCAAGGGCTTGGCCAGATAATCGTCCATGCCGGCGGCCAGGCAGCGTTCGCGGTCGCCGGGCAGGGCGTGGGCGGTGATGGCGGCAATAAAGACCCGGGAACGCCGGGGATCGGGCAGGGCGCGGATGGCCCGGGCGGCGGCCAAACCATCGAGATTTGGCATTTGCACGTCCATAAGGATGCAGTCGAAGTCCTCGGCGGCGGCGGCGGCCAGGGCTTGCCTGCCGTCCTCGGCCACGGCGATCCTGCAGCCCAGGCGGCCGAGCAGGGCGGCCAGGACGTCGCGGTTGACCCGGTTGTCGTCGGCCACAAGCAGCCTCAGGTCGGTTTCGAGACGGCAGGCCTGGCGGATGGCGGCCACGGCGTCTTCGTCGTGTCCCTCCCGGAGCCTGGGAACGAAGTCCGCGGTCTCGTCCGGGGAGGTGTCCAGGCCGAAGCGGGCGGAAAAGGTGAAGACCGAGCCCTGACCCGGTTCGCTGTCCAGGCTGATGTCGCCGCCCATGAGCCGGGCCAGGCGGCGGCTGATGGCCAGCCCCAGGCCCGTGCCGCCGAAACGGCGGGTGTAGGATCCGTCGGCCTGGGTAAAGGCCTCGAAGATGCGTCCGGCGTCCTCGGCACGAACGCCGATGCCGGTGTCGCTGACGGAAAAAAGGATTTCCTGGGTCGCTTCCGCTGTTTCGGCGGGCTCGGCAAGGTCGTCGTCCGGGGCCGGCTCGGCCGGGCGGGCGCTGATGACAATGCCGCCGCGCTTGGTGAACTTGATGGCGTTGCCGACCAGATTGACCAGCACCTGGCGTAGCCGGTCGACGTCGCCAACCAGGACGTCGGGCGTCTCGGGGGCCACGTCCACGGACAGGCCAAGGCCTTTTTCCCGGGCCAGGACGCCAAGGCTTGCCTCGATAAGCGAGAGCAGGCCGCGCAGGGAAAAGGGTTCCCGGGCCAGTTCCAGACGGTCGGCCTCGATCTTGGAAAAATCCAGGATGTCGTTGATGAGCTTTAGAAGCGAGGCGGCGGAGTCCTCGATGTCGCGCAGGTAGCTGGCTTGGGCGACGTCGAGGTCGGTCTGGGCCAGCACCTGGGCCATGCCCAGGATGCCGTTCATGGGCGTTCGTATCTCGTGGCTCATGTTGGCCAGAAATTCCGATTTGGCCTGACTGGCCGCCTCGGCCGCCTCCTTGGCCTGGGCCATGGCCTCTTCGGCCTCGCGCCGCTCGGTCACCTCATGGATGAGTTCCTGGTTCATGCGGTTGAGCGTTCTGGTGCGTTCGCGCACCATGTCCTCCAGACGCTCGTTGACCCGTTCCAGGTCCTGCCGGGCCAGCACCCGGTCGGTGATGTCCTCGGCAATGCCGGCCACCCGGTAGACCACGCCGGCCTCGTCGACCACGGGAAAAATGCGGGCCGCGATCCAGCGCAGACTGCCGTCCGGGCGCATGATCCGATATTCCGGGAGCTGGCCTGGGCGAAGCGGCCGGCCGGCCAGATCGGCGATGTAGCGCAGCACCCGGTCGCGGTCGTCGGGGTGGACAGCGTCGAGCCAGGACATGGGGGCGTCGTGCAGGCTTTTGGTGGTTTGGCCCCACAGGCGCTCGTAGGCCGGGCTGATGTAGTAGATGCGCTTCCAGTCGGGCGAACCGAGCCAGAACACTTCGCCGATGGCCTCGGCCAGCTGACGGAATTTTTTTTCGCTTTCCCGCAGGGCCCGTTCGGTGGTCTTGCGTTCGGAAATGTCGCGCACCACGGCGATGACCCGCCCGGGCCGGCCGGTGTCCATGCCCCGCAGGCTCACTTCCACCCAGAAAAGCCGGCCGTTTTTGTCCCGGGCCAGCCACTCAAACAGCCTGGGCTGGCCGGCGGCGGCCATGCCCAGATTTTCCAAGGCGTCGGCCAGGGTGTAGGGCGGATAGCCGGAGCTTAACCGTTCCGGGTCGAGGCGGCGCAGTTCGTTGCGGGCGAAGCCGTAAAGCGACACGGCCCGGTCGTTGGCGTCGAGGAAGGCGCCGGTGGCCGCGTCCTGGATGAAGATGGCGTCGTTTGCGGCGTTAAACACCGCTCGGTAATCGGCTTCGCTCTCGCAGGCCCCGTCGGCCAGGGGCGGGTAATGGGGCAGGGGCAGGCGGCCGTTTAACAACACGGCCTCCGGCCGGCCGTCCGGGCCGGGCAGGGCGGCCAAGGTCCAGACCAGGGCAATGCAGCCGCCGGCCGTGAGCAGGTCCGCCTCCAGGGGCTTTTGCGGGGCAGCGCCGTCAAGGGTGGCCGTGAACGCGTGACGCAGCCGCTCCCGGCCATCCCCCGGGGCGATGTGGGCAAAAAAGTCCGTGCCGGCCAGATGGGCTTCGTCCGGTCCGAGCAGGGCCGCCCCCGGAGCCCCGATGCGCCGGATGCGGCCGTCCGGGTCGAGGATCGCGGCGAACTCCCCGGCGGCGGCGAGCAGGATGTCCGTGTGGCTTACTGGGATTGGCTCGCGGTTTTCCGGGCTGGGCGTGGGCAGCATGGCGTTCCTGACTTTGGGGATCTGGAGCTTAGGATTGTTGCAGTATGACCCTTTTTGAAGAGTGGGGCAAGCAGAGCCGCCGACCGAGAGCAGGGCAATTGTTTGGTCCGGCGCGGCGACGTCGGGGCCGGCCCGGCCGGCAAGGGGACGCGGCATCGAAAGTTCCAGCGGCGGCTTGCCGGTCTGGCGTCCTGAGGCGAAAAAGATTCCGTGACTGCCGGCGGCAAGGGCAGGTCATATTGACAGCCGGACGATCCTTCTTCACCCTCCGGGCGGTTTCACCGCGAAGAGGACGCCGGGGCCGATAGCCGGGCGCGGCCTTGCCGTGTCGGCCGTCTGCCGTGGGCGTCGCCAGAAAAAAGGAGTCGCCATGAACGCGATGTCGTACGGGGATATGCAGAAGGTGTTGATGGATGAGCTGCGGCTCATGCACTATCCTATCGCCATCAAGTATTTTTTTGACCAGGCCGAATTGGACGCCTTCAAGGCCGAGAAGGAGTATTACCTGCCGGCCAAGGCCTTGACCTTCTGCCAGGCCGAGCTTGGCGCGCGCATGGAGGGCATCACCGTCCTTATGGGGCCGGAGCAGCTTGGCTGTTCCAACGCCAAGTGCGGTTTCGGCTGGAAGGAGATCGACGCGGCCGAGATCAAGGGCCATCTCAAATACGTGCGTGATCTGGAGCAGGCCGAGAAGTTCGTGCGCAGCAAGCCGCGCCTGTCCGAAAAGCTCTTGGCCGTGGCCGTCTCGCCCCTGGCCGACACGATGTTCGCGCCCGACGTGGTGCACTTCTACTGCGACAACATGCAGGCCTACCATCTGGTCGTGGACTGGATGGCGGCCTTGGACAAGCATCCGCTGCGTCCCAACATGACCATCAATTCGGCGGCCTGCGCCGGCAACGTCCACGTGTTCAACACCGGCGAGGCTAACGTGTTTCTGGCTTGCAGCGGCAGCTACAACGCCGGCAAGACCGAGCGCGGCGAGATCAACGTGGGCATTCCCGGCGCGGACATCGGCAAGGTCGTGGCCCAGCTCATGGCCCGCAAGGAAGCCACGGGCGGCGCGGCGCTGACCCGCTCCGGCCATCCCTTCCCGGGAGCCGACATCTGCAAGAACTGTCCGCTGATTGTCTTTAAGAAGGGCAAGGCCTCGGCCGAAGCCGATTCGTAGCATTGCCGCCCCGGGCGGCAGCAAAAAGGCGGTCCCGAACGCGGGGCCGCCTTTTTCTTTTTTCCGGGGCTGCCCGCCTCGGCCAAGAAAACCGCTCGCCAGCGACACGACAGACCGCCGGCCCCTCGCCCGCCGCCGCCTCCCCCTTCACCCTTTCCCCATTTGGGGGGTCTGGGGGCGGTGCAACCGGGTACATAGTTGACACTTTGGACCGGGTACATCCCTGACACTTTTACCTAAGCAGTTTTTCCACTGGAACCACATGCTTGGGTTCCTCCGCAAGGATTCCCCCAATCAGAT
>JAEZEM010000441.1 GCA_023417745.1 Pseudomonadota bacterium | reverse complement strand
AATAGGGAGAAGAGAAGAGTGCCTCCGGCGGCTGGGGGCCTGAGGCCCCCAGACCCCCCGAATGGGAAAAAGGGTAAGGGTGGGGGAGGAGTTGGCCGGCAACGCTGGCTGTGATGAGGCGACGCCTCGCCTGAAGATTGTGCTCAAACGCCGGGACGGTCGCCGTCCCGGCGTTTTTTTATTGGCGATCGCTGGTGCGGTTTGTCCGAGAGCCGGGCAGGGCGGCTGGGAGATGCTCCCGCCGCCTGGGAAGGCTATTTCCCGAGAGGGATCTTGGTGGCCTCGATGACCCGCCGAAACGCGGCCGAAACAGCCCGGGAATCCACCACATCGACCTGCATGGGCAGGTCGGAGGCGGCAAAGGCGTCGCGCAGGGCTTCGAGCCGGTCCAGGGGCAGGGGCGCGTCGGCCGACACGGCCAGATCAAGGTCGGAGTGGGGCCGGGCCGTGCCGCGCGCCCGCGAACCAAAGGCGAAAACCGTGGCCTCGGGCAGGTGAGCGGCCAGGATGGCCCGCACGATGGCGAGCTGGTCCGGGGCGAGGTCAATCATTGCGCTCGGCCAGCCGGGCGAGCAGTCCCTTGGCCTGGGGCAGGAAGCGCCGGGCCGCCTCGCAGACGTCCAGGGCGGTTTCACCGTCGTAGGTGTGAGACGTCAGGTTGCGGGCGTCGCCAAAGCCGAACCAGGGCACGGGGTCGTCGAGCAGGCCGGCCCGGGCTGCCTGGCGGAATAGATCCTTGCGAGTGCGCGGAAAGTCGGCGTCGGTAGGGGAGGCGTTTTCCCGCAGCCAACGCTGGAGAAATTTCCAGCATAGTTCATAGGCCACTTCGAAATGCTGGATGATGCCGGCCCGCACAGTGTCGCGCAACTCCGGGGCGATGGACGACAGACCCTCGGCCGTGGCGGTAAGCGACCGGTCCAGGGCGTCTATGGCCTTGGTCAGGCTGGTCAGGTCGAGAGCCATGGGATTCTCCTTGCCGCCGGGGCGACCGGCTGGTCAGGGCGGGCCGGGGTACGGCCCAAGCCTATCCCTGCCCCTGTTCGCCTTCCACGCCCTCGGGGGCGCGGCCTTGGGCCTTGTCGTGCTCGGCCAGCTTCTGGCAGCGCAGATTGCGCAGCCGCTCGCCCGAGATCGGCCCGCGTTGGCGCTGCTTGCCGGGCAGATGCACCGAGAGCATCACCTTGAGGTCGCGCTTGGCCAAGGGCAGAACGCTTTTGCCGCTGTCGGCCCGCACCACCTCGAAAAGCGGTTCCACCATGTCGTGCTTGTGCAGCCAGGTGAGCATGTCCACCCGCGTGCCGGCCCGCAGTTCCGGGTAGCGGGCCGCCTTCATGTGGAGCTTGGCCGCGGCCTCGCCGGCCTCGCGCACCCGGTTGGGGAGCTTGAGCCGCCGGCCGAGTTCCCCGGCCACCTGTTCGCCCTGGTCATCGTGGCCGTGGTGGCGCGGCCATTCACACTCGGGCGTAATGATCTTGCCCAGGTCATGGCACACGGCCATCCAGCCGGCCAGGGCGTCGCCGGCCAGGATGTCGACCATGTCCAGCATGTGGTTGAACACGCTGCCGTCGTGGTGCTCGGGCGGGCCGGCCGGCACGTGGCGGGCGGCTTCGAGTTCGGGCAGCCAGGGCAGCAGACAGCCGGTGTCGGCCAGGAGCTGGAAAAATCGCGACGGCTTGGTCGTGCCCAGGGCCTTGCGCACTTCCTGGGCCACCCGCTCGGCAAAGACGTCGCCAAGCGCGCCGCAGGCGGCCACGGCCCGCATCTGGGCCACAAGCTCGGGGTGGGGCGAGAAATCCGGCAGCGAGGCGGCGAACCGGGCCGCCCGGTAGACCCGCAGCGGATCGTCGAACATGGACATCTCGCCGCACGGGCGCAGCCACCGATCGCGCAGGTCGGACAGGGCCAAGGGATGGAAATGCAGCCGCCCGGCGATCTCCCGGGAGTCGCCCATGGCCATGGCGTTAATCGTCAGGTCCCGGGCCAGCAGGTCCTCGGCCACGCTGTCGCCGCGCGGCCAGGCGTACTGGGCGCTGCCCAGCATGAAGACCGGAAAGGTCTTGCCGACCTGCCGAGCCCTTCGATACCGTCGCACGAACGCCTCGGGCGTGGCGTCGACAATGAGATAATCCTGATCCACAACCGGCCGGCCGAGCAATATGTCGCGGACCGCGCCGCCTACGAGATACCGTTTCATGCATGACTCCGGCGCGGACATTGTCCCAAATGCCGTCAAAAATCCAGGGGCCAGCCGCCCCTTGTCGCGAAACCCTTTCAAAAACGGCGGCGTGTGGCTGTGGGAATCGGGCGGACCGGGCCTGGCCGGGCCGATTTCGCCCGAGGCTCTGGCCGCCGGCCATCCCTTGTGGGCCGCCGACATGGCCCGGTTTGGGCCGTGGCGGCCGGTCGATCTCGGGGCCGAACACGGGCCGGCCGCCGGGCGATGGCTGCACGGCCAAGGCCCGGCCCTGGCCGACGCCCCGGCCATCCTGGTCGTTGGCCCGTGCGCCACAAGCCTGGATGCGGCCTGGGCTTTTGCCGCCGCCGGCCTGCTGTCGCCTTTTGCCTCCGTGCTGGCCGTGTCCCAGACCAGCGGCCGGGGCCAGATGCGCCGGGAATGGATTTCGCCGCCGGGCAACATTTACGCCGCCCTGTCCTGGCCGGCCGGGGAGGGGGCTCTTTGCGCCATGGCCCCGGTGGTGGTCGGGGCCTGCCTGGCTGACGGGCTCTATGGCCGGGGATTCGCCGCCAAGGTCAAATGGCCCAATGATCTTCTGGTTGAGGGGCGCAAGGTCGCGGGAATCCTCCTTGAAGAACGACATGGCCGTATTGTGGCCGGCGTCGGCATAAACTGCGCCGTGGCCCCGGATGCGGCGTCGCTTCGTCGGGATCACGCCGCCCCGGCCGCCGCCCTGACGGACTTTGGCGAAGTGCCGGGCGCGGTTACGCTGTGGGGCGAACTTGTGAAGTCCGGGCAAACCTGCTACCTCCAGTGCGTTGCGCTATCGGACTCGAGTGCATTGTCCCGTTTTGTCGAGCGTCGTCTGGCTTGGCTGGGTCGGGAAGTCTTTGTGCGCGAGAGCGGATCGGACGGGTTTCGGGCACGGATCGTCGGGTTGGCCGAGGACGGGGGACTTCGGCTGCTGCGTGGCGAATCCGGGCCAGGGCAGGATTTGACGCTTCATTGCGGGAGCATATCCCTCCTTTGATGCCGGCCCCCGCCGGATCGTCACTCTTAAAGAGAATGGACAGGTCGCCCTCAGGGGTCAGAGGACAGCATGATCGCCAAGACGTTTCAGGAAGTGCTTTCCGAGGTTGAAGGAAAGAAGATTCTTGTCGCCAACCGGGGCATTTCCGCCCGCCGGGTGCTGCGTTCCATCCGCGAACGCCTGCGCGCCATTCCCGTGCTCACCGTAACCGATGTGGACATGACGTCCCCGGCCACGGCCGGCGCTCATGAGCTCATCACCCTAGGCCCCGATCCCCGGGCCTATCTCGACATCGACGGCATCATCAAGAAAGCCAAGGCCAGGGGCGTGGTCGCCATCCACCCGGGCTGGGGATTTGCTTCCGAAGACTGCGAATTTCCCCGCAAGTGCGCCGAAGCGGGCATCCTTTTCATCGGCTCCTCGGCCGAAGCCATGAAGAGCCTTGGCAACAAGGTCGAGGCGCGCCGCCTGGCCATGAGCCTGGGCATCCCGGTGGTGCCCGGCTCCGAAGGCTCGGTCACCATCCCCGAGGCCCGGGAGATCGCCCAGAAGATCGGCTTCCCCATCATGCTCAAGGCCGAAGGCGGCGGCGGCGGCCGGGGCATTTATGAAATTTATTCCGAGGCCCAGCTCGAATCCGCTTTTTCCAAGGCTTCGGCCATGGCCCAGGCCTCGTTCGGCAATCCGCGCCTGTTCGTGGAAAAGCTCCTCACCAGCGTGCGCCACATCGAAATCCAGGTGGCCGGCGACCGCTTCGGCAACGTGTTCGCCTTTGACGAACGCGATTGTTCGGTGCAGCGCAACCACCAAAAGCTCGTGGAGATCACCCCGTCGCCCTGGCGCGGCATGACCGAGGAACTGCGCCAGCGCCTCAAGGACTACGGCGAGCGGCTGGTGCGCGAGACCGGGTATTATTCCCTGGCCACGGTGGAATTCCTGGTCGATGCCGACGGCGAACCGTACATGATCGAGGTCAACACCCGCTTGCAGGTGGAGCACGGCATCACCGAATGCCGCTACGGCGTGGACCTGGTTGAAGAGCAGATCAACATCGCCTTTGGCGGCAAGCTGCGGTTTAATTGCGTGGACACCCGTCCGTTCCTCCACGCCATGCAGCTGCGCATCAACTGCGAGGACCCCAAACAGAATTTCGCCCCCAACGCCGGCACCGTCACCCGCTACCTGTCTCCCGGGGGCCAAGGTATCCGGCTCGATTCCTGCCTGACGGCCGGCTATGAGTTTCCCACCCAGTACGATTCCGCCGGCGCGCTGCTCATTTCCTACGGCCGCAATTGGCCCAAGATAGTTTCGGTCATGGAGCGGGCGCTTCGCGAGTACATCATCGGCGGCCTCAAAACGACCATCCCGTTTCATCGCCAGATCCTGCGCCACTCGGAATTCATGAAAGGGGATTTCGACACCAAGTTCATCACCCAGAACCCCTACCTGCTCAACTACCAGGACGACGAGCCCGAGGCCATGCGCCTGTCGTGGCTGGTGGCCGAGATCTCGGCCCGGGGCTACAACCCCCACGTCCAGCTGGGCAAGTACCGGGGCCGGGAGGACTACCGCCTGGGCCGGTTCACGCCCCACATGCCCGAGGCCGATCTGCGCTCGCCCGAAAGCCCCTATCCGCGCGGCGACCGCCAGGCCGTTCTCGACATGGTGCGCGACTCCGGCAAGGTCCATTTCGTCGACACCACCACCCGCGACATCACCCAGTCCAACAGCGGCAACCGCTTCCGGCTGGCCGAGGATGAGCTGGTCGGGCCGTATCTCGACAACTGCGGCTTTTTCTCGCTGGAAAACGGCGGCGGCGCGCACTTCCACGTGGCCATGATGGCCAACATGACCTACCCCTTCTCCGAGGCGGCCAAGTGGAACGAGTTTGCGCCCAAGACCATGAAGCAGCTGCTCATTCGCTCCACCAACGTGCTGGGCTACAAGCCCCAGCCGCGCAATCTCATGCGGCTGACGGGCGAGATGATCTGCGAGCACTACGACATCATCCGCTGCTTTGATTTCCTTAATCACATCGACAACATGTATCCCTTTGCCGAGGTCGCCCTGTCGCGGCCGGGCATCATCTTCGAGCCGGCCATCTCCCTGTCCTGGGCCCGGGGCTTCGACGTGCCCCATTACCTCGGCGTGCTGGAGGCCATCCTTGACCAGACCGCCAAGGCCGGCGGCATGACCAAGGCCAAGGCGGCCAAGAGCATCATCTTGTGCCTCAAGGACATGGCCGGCATGTGTCCGCCGCGTTTCGTTCGCGAGCTTATTGCCGCCATCCGCAAGGCCTACCCCGATCTGGTCGTCGACTACCACCGCCACTACACGGACGGGCTGTTTGTCCCGGCCGTGGGCGCCGCCGCCGAAGCCGGCTGCCACATCGTCGACACCGCCATCGGCGCTTCCGTGCGCTGGTACGGCCAGGGCGAGGTGCTCTCCACGGCCGCCTACATCGAGGAAGATCTGGGCGTGCCCGTGGCCCTGACCAAGGACAACAAGGACATGATCCGGGCCGCCAACTTCGTGCTCAAGCAGGTCATGCCCTACTACGACCGCTACACCGCGCCGTACTTCCAGGGCATCGACTACGACGTGGTCGAGCACGCCATGCCCGGCGGGGCCACCAGCTCCTCCCAGGAAGGGGCCATGAAGCAGGGCTACATCCA
>JAEZEM010000281.1 GCA_023417745.1 Pseudomonadota bacterium | reverse complement strand
GACACGACACGAATAAGGGCAAAGGCCCGTCATCCGGAGGAACCATCGCCATGAAAGCCGAACAGATTTCCATTTTCCTGGAGAACCGGGCCGGCCGCCTGGAAGAAGTGACCCGGGTCCTGGCCGAGGCCGGCATCAGCATCCGCGCCCTGTCCCTGGCCGACACCTCGGACTTCGGCATCCTGCGCCTCATTGTCAGCGACCACGAAAAAGCCAAGGTCGCGCTCAAGGAAAACGGCTTCACCGTGGGCCGAAACGCCGTGGTGGCCGTGGAGGTCTCGGACCAGCCCGGCGGTTTGCACGCCATCTTGAGCCTGCTGTGCTCGGGCGGGGTCAACGTGGAATACATGTACGCCTTCGTGCACCAGTGCGAGCGTTCGGCGGTCATCATCTTCCGCTTCGACCGCACCGACCAGGCCATTGAGCTGTTGCAGAAAAACAACATCACCATCATCCCCGGCGATAAGCTCTACAGCATCTAGCCGCGCAAATTGCATACAGAAGCGCCGCTTCCCGCCGGAAGCGGCGCTTTTTCATTCGTGCCAAACACCACTGGCCTCCGACAGTCCGTTCACTCCGACCCTTTCCGCTCCCGACACGCCTTGACAAAAACCCGTGCCCATGTCCTACACTCGACCACTTGCGGCCGACGCGCCGACACCGGCCCGGCCAAGGACGATTTCATGGCACGCCTGATCCCCAAAGACGCCTTCGCCTGGGAACTGCCCCAAACCGGAGCCATGCGGGTTCCGGCCGTTTTCTACGGCGACAAGGCGGCGGCCAAGGCCCTGGAGGCCGACGTGCTGAGACAGCTCGCCAACGTCGCCAGCTTGCCTGGGGTCGTCGGACCGGTGGTCGCCCTGCCCGACGCCCATCCCGGCTTCGGCTTTCCCATCGGCTGCGTGGCCGCCTTCGACCCCGAGGCCGGCGGCGTGGTCTCGGCCGGCGGCGTGGGCTTTGACATCGCCTGCGGCGTGCGCACGCTGCTGACCAATCTTTCGGTGCAGGACGTGGCCCCGGCGCGCGACCGGATCGCCGACGCGCTTTTCGCCCGCGTGCCCTGCGGCGTGGGCCAGGGCGGGACGCTGCGCCTGTCAGACGCCGACATGGACCGGATGCTGCGTGGCGGCGCGGCCTGGGCCGTTGGCCAAGGCTACGGCGAGGCGGCCGACTTGACGCGTTGCGAGGAAGGCGGAGCCATGGCTGGGGCCGACCCGGAGCAAGTTTCGTCCACGGCCAAAAAACGCCAGCGCGACGAACTGGGCAGCCTGGGTTCAGGCAACCATTATCTTGAAATGCAGTGGGTAGAGGATATCCTCGACCGAGCCTCGGCCGATGCCTTCGGCCTGCGCCCGGGCCAGGTCGTGGTCTCGATCCACTGCGGCTCCAGAGGCCTGGGCCATCAGGTCGCAACCGACCACATGGCCGCCATGCGCCAGGCCGCGCCGGGCCACGGCATCGCTCTGCCTGACCCGGACCTGGCCTGCGCTCCCGTGGCCTCGGCCGAGGGCCAAGCCTATCTCGGGGCCATGCGCGCCGCCGTCAACTGCGCCCTGGCCGGCCGGCAAGTCATCACCCACCTCGTGCGCGAGGCTTTTGGCGAACTTTTTCCCGGCTGCCGGCTGCCGCTTCTGTTCGACGTCTCCCACAACACCTGCAAGGTCGAGCGCCACGTCGCAGGCGGGCGGGCGCGCACGCTTTACGTCCACCGCAAGGGCGCGACCCGGGCCTACGGTCCGGGCCATCCCGAGCTGCCCGATTTTTGCCGCAACGTCGGCCAGCCGGTCATCATCGGCGGCAGCATGGGCACGGCCTCTTACGTGCTGGCCGGGGGAACCAGGGCGGCGGAATTGTCCTTCGCCTCGGCCTGCCACGGAGCCGGCCGGGCCATGGGACGCAGGCAAGCCGCCAAACGCTTCCCGTCCCGGGAGGTGCTGGCCGAACTGGATCGCGCCGGGGTGGCCCTTCGGGCCAAAAGTCTCAAAGGGGTTGGCGAAGAAGCCCCGGGAGCCTACAAGGACATTGATGCGGCGGCGGCCGCCGCCCAGGCGTTGGAGCTTGCCGTCAAAACCGCCAGGCTTCGTCCCCTGGCCTGCATCAAGGGGTGACCGTCGTCATGCTCGAAAGTCTCATCCGCGAAACCGACGCCCTGGAAGCTCTCACCGGCGACGCCCTGCTGCTGGTGGACCGCGACGGCATCATCCTGCACGCCACGCCTCTGGCCTCGCTATTTTACGGCCTGCCGGCCCCTCAGCTCACCGGCCTGCCCCTGGGCCTGGCCCTAAACGACCCGGCTGCCCGGGAAATCTGCCTGCCCGCCACCGGCCGACCGGCCCTGGTGCGCTGGGAGTCCCTGACCGGCTATGGTCTCTCCTTACGCCGGGTCTTGCTGCACGACCTCAGCGCCATGCGCGCCGCCAAGGCCAAGCTTGAAGCCGCCCACGAGGCGGCCAAGGCCGGCGAACGGGCCAAGAGCCATTTTCTGGCCAACATCACGCACGAGATTCGCACGCCCATGATCGGCATCCTGGGCATGACCGAGCTGGCCATGGCCACGGAACTCACCCCAAAGCAGCGTGAATATTTGGAGATGGCCCGCCATTCGGCCCAATCGCTGTTAACCGTGCTCAACGACATTGTGGACTATGCCCGCATTGAGACCGGGGCCTTTGAGCTGGCCCGCACGCCCTTTGCCCTGCGCGAAACCGTGGAAGAGGTCATGAGCGTCTTTCGTCCTCTGGCCGCCAAGAAAAGCTTGCCCCTGACCTACCGCTTCATCGGGGCCGTGCCCCAGACCCTGGTCGGCGACCCGAGCCGGCTGCGTCAGGTGCTCATCAACCTCGTCGGCAACGCGGTCAAATTCACCGACGCCGGCAGCGTGGTTCTGGCCGTGGCTCGTGTCGACAACGGCCAGGCCAGCGATCAGGCCCGACTGCGCTTCGAAGTACGCGACACCGGCATCGGCATCCCCGGCGACAAGATCAAGGCGATTTTCGACAGTTTCACCCAGGCCGACGTCTCCCCCACCCGCCGCTACCAGGGAGCGGGGCTGGGGCTGGCCATCGTGCGTCAGCTCGTCGAAATGATGCAGGGTTCCTACAACGTCGCCAGCGAGGAAGGCCAAGGGAGCGTCTTCACCATCGAGGCCGATTTCAGCCTGCCCGTCAGCCTGGAATCCCTGCGTCCGGCCCGGGAACCGGCCGCGCCGGCCAAGGCCCGGCCGCTGACTGTCCTTTTGGCCGAGGACAATCCCATCAATCAGATTTACGTGCAGGAACTGCTGGAAATGGACGGCCACGAGGTGGTGGTGGCCCACACCGGCCGCCGGGCGTTGGAGGCGCTTCGCAAGAAACACTTCGACGCCGTGCTCATGGACATCCAGATGCCCGAGATGGACGGCATCGAGGCCACCCGGGCCATCAGAAGCGACCAGACAGGCGATTTCGATCCGGCCATCCCCATCGTGGCCCTGACCGCTCATGCCCTCAAGGGCGACCGGGAAACGTTTCTGCGGGCCGGCATGAACGAATACCTGAGCAAACCCGTCAGCCCCGCCGACCTGGAAGCGGCCCTTGCCCGGGTGACCGGGGCGCCCACGCCCGAGCAGCCGCAGTCCAAGGCCCTGGAACCGGCCGGCCAAGTCCTCGACTGGACCGAGCTCTTGGCCAAAGCCCGGGGCAATACCGGCTTTCTCATGAAGCTCTTCGGGGCTTTCGTTGCCGAGCAGCCCGGCAATCTGGCCGCCATGCAAAGCGCCCTGGACGAACAGGACTTGGCCCATTTGGCCTTCCTGGCCCATTCGCTCAAAGGGGCGGCCGCCACCATGTGCGCCCCGGCCCTGCGCGACGCCAGCCACGAGCTGGAACGGGCGGCCCGGGCCGGCGACCAGCCTCGGGCCGCCGAGGCCCTGGACGCTCTGGCCCGGAACCTGGACACGGTGCTGGCCGCCATGCGCGCCAAGCTTTCGGCGGAGTAAAACAGCCGGACGGATGGGCAGGCACGCCGTAAGGGAAAAATGGCGGCCGGCCCGAATGGCGGACAGGCCAGTGGCTAGCAGGACTCCGGGCGACGGCGGCGTCAGCTTATTTGCTGCACCACAGCTTGACCAGGCGGGCCATTTCCTCGGATTCGATGCAGGGCGCGTCGTAACGGCCGGCGGCTTCAAGCTGACGGAAGCCCTCGTAGAGGATGATCGCCGCGGCCACGGACACGTTGAGGCTTTGCACCATGCCCATCATGGGGATATAAAGCGCTCCGTCCACGTGGGGAGCCAGATCCTCGTCCACCCCGCTGTGCTCGTTGCCGAGAATGATGGCCGTTTTCGTGGTGAGATCCCACTTTTGCAGCGGGACCGCCGTCTCGGTGAAGCTCGTGGCCACCAGCCGAAAGCCTTGGCCTTTGAGCGCCGCAGCCAGGGAGGCGGCGTCCTTGTGGCGCACGGTCTCCACCCACTTCTTGGCCGAGCCCGAGGACTTCTTGCCAAGGGCCGGGAAAGCCGTGTCGGTGTAGAGCAGATGCACCCGGTGGATGCCGAACGCGTCGCAGCTTCGAAGGATCGCCGACACGTTGTGGGGATCATGAATGTTGTTGATAACCAGGGTCAGATCGGTCTGACGCCTAGCCAGGACTTCCTCAATGCGCCTAACCCGGCGCTCGGTGATGCAGTCGCGCATGGCCGAGGCACATAGGCCAATCCGGGTCCCGGCGCAAGAACCAAGGAGTTTCGCCATGCCGCGCACCACCGCCCCCGATGTCGCCGCCGCCAAGGGCGTGCGCAAGATCGTCATGTTGGCCGCCTATGATTTCACCTCGGCCAGACTGGCCGAAGCGGCCGGCGTGGACGTGATCCTTGTGGGCGATTCCCTGGCCATGGTGGTCCTTGGCCACGACGACACGCTCTCGGTCACCATGGAGGAGATGCTCCACCACGTCCGGGCCGTGGCCCGGGGAGCCGGGACCGCCCTGGTGGTGGCGGACATGCCTTTTATGTCGTACCAGGCTTCTGTGGAGACGGCCGTGGCCAATGCCGGACGCTTTCTCAAGGAAGGCCGGGCCGGCGCGGTCAAGGTCGAGGGCGGGCGCGCGATTGCGCCCCAGGTGCGGGCCATGGTCGCCGCCGGCATCCCGGTGCTTGGCCATGTCGGCCTCACACCCCAGCATGTGGCGGCGCTTGGCGGATTCAAGGTCCAGTCCAAGACGGCCGAGGCCGCCGCTGCACTCGTCGCCGACGCTACGGCCCTAGCCGAGGCCGGCTGTTTCGCCGTGGTGCTGGAGTGCATTCCCGCGCCCGTGGCCGCCGCCGTGACCCGGACCCTGCCCATCCCCACCATCGGCATCGGCGCCGGGCCGGACTGCGACGGTCAGGTGCTGGTCTTCCACGACGTGCTGGGACTCTACGACCGGATGCGTCCGCGTTTCGTCAAACAATTCGGCAAGCTGGGTGAACAGGCCGTGACGGCGTTGACGGGCTACGCCGAGGCGGTTAGAAGTTCGGATTTTCCGGGAGCGGAACACAGTTTTTCCATGGCGTCCGAAGCCCAAACCGCCTTCGAGGCCCTGATCGCCCCAAATGCCGGCGGAAAAGACGAACACAACACCTGATCCCGCTCCTCTTTTTTTGACGCGCCGCGTCCATTTTTTATGAGCAATGCATGAAAAACAAGCAGTATGACGACGACGTACGGGAATTTATCGCCCTGCAAAACGGCGTATTTCTCGTTGTCAGCACCGACCCCATCTTCAACAAGAACCTGCGCAGCACCCTGCTCCGCCATCTCACCATCAAGGACGAGTGCGTCCACAACATCGCCGCCACCGAACAGCTGCCCAGGCACATCAAACAGCTGCGCGCCAAGAATCACAAGATCGTCGTCTTCATTGAACGGGAACTGGACGGGCGCAACACGTCCGACGTCATCCGTTATCTGAAAAATGATTACTCCAGCGACCTCTACGTCGTGGTGCTGACCACCGAGGTCGAGCGCGACAAGCTGGTCCTGCTCCACGAACTCGGCGCGGACAACATCATCACCAAGCCCATCTCGGCCGATACCCTCATTGAAAAAATCGCCTTCACGGTCAAGCCCCGGGGCCAACTCGGCGAACTCATGGACCAGGGCCGGCAATGCCTGGAAATGGGCGACGCCCTGGAAGCGGCCAAAATCGCCAAACAGGTGCTTGAGATCAAAGCCAACAGCCCTTCGGGCCTGCTCCTCATGGGCGACGCCCTGCGGGCGCTGGGCAAGAAGGACGAGGCCCTTCGCGCCTACACCCAGGCCGAAAAGGGCGCGCGCCTGTTTCTTGATCCCCTCAAAAAGATCGCCGAGCTCCACCACGAGGAAGGCAACACCACCGAGGAACTCAAGTTCCTGGAACGGCTGGATAAACTCTCGCCGCTCAATGTCGAGCGCAAGGTCGACATCGGCGCGGGCTACGTCAAGCTCGGCGAACCGGAAAAAGCCAAGGCGGCCTTTGACATGGCCGTGCGCATCGCCACCAAGGAAGCCCTGGACGCCGTCAGCCGGGTCACCCAATCCATCGCCGCCCGCTGCATGGAATCCGCCCCCGAACTGTCCGAGCAGTACCTGCGCCAATCGCTTAATACCCGCAAGAACATGCTCGACCGCTCGGACATCGAGACCTTCAACCGTCTGGGGCTGATGCTGCGCCGCCAGGGCAAGTGGCAGGAAGCCATCACGGAATACCGCAAGGCCCTCAAGATTTCCCCCGACGACCCGGGCCTTTACTACAACATTTCCATGGCCTACACCGAGGGCCGGCAGTACATCGAAGCCTACCAGTTCCTGGACCGGGCCCTGTCCCTCAATCCGGAACTGTGGAAGAATGGCGAGGCCGTGTGCTACAACATCGCCACCGTCTACCGGCGCTACGGCAAAAAAGACCCGGCCGTCGATTATCTGAAAAAAGCCTTGGAACTCAATCCGCGCTACGAAAAAGCCAAAGCCCTGCTGCTGGAAATGGGCGCAGGGCGCTAACGGCGCCCGCAGTCATCTCCCTGGCCGCCACTTTCATGAAAATGCCGTCTCGAAGCCATGTCCACGCCGCATGACGCCGTAAGCGTCGCCAGCGTCCCCTCGAACAGCGTCGTATCCCGCCCGCGCCAAGCCCAGACCCGGCCGGCGGCCAGCAACCGGAGCCATCCCCATGTTCGTGCATCCCCAGTTCGATCCCGTGGCCGTCAGCCTCGGCCCCCTGTCCATCCGCTGGTACGGCCTCATGTACTTGATCGGCTTTGCCGCGGCCTGGCTGCTTGGGCGCTATCGGGCCTCGCGCCCGGACTCTGGCTGGACGCCGCTGCAGGTGGACGATCTCGTCACCTACATGGTCCTTGGCGTGGTCGTGGGCGGCCGGCTGGGCTACATGCTTTTCTACGATCTGCCGGCTTTTCTGGCCAACCCCCTGAGCCTGGTCCAGGTCTGGCAGGGCGGAATGTCCTTTCACGGCGGCTTTCTCGGCGTACTGGCGGTGGTGTGGTTTTTCGGACGAAAAACCGGCAAGGGCTTCTGGGGCGTGGCCGACTTCACCGCTCCCCTGGCCCCGTTCGGACTTTTTGCCGGCCGCATCGGCAACTTCATCAACGGCGAGCTGTGGGGCAAGGCCACTGATCTGCCCTGGGGCGTGGTGTTCCCCGATCCCCGGGCCGGCGGCGTGCCGCGCCATCCCTCCCAGCTCTACGAAGCGCTGCTCGAAGGCGCGGCCCTGTTCCTCATCGTCTGGCTCTATTCCGGCAAAAAGCGCCAATCCGGCGCGGTCAGCGGCGTTTTTTGCGTATGCTACGGCCTGTTCCGCTTCGCCGTGGAATTCGTGCGCCTGCCCGATCCCCAGCTCGGCTACCTAGCCTTTGGCTGGCTGACCATGGGGCAGATCCTCAGCCTTCCGGTCATCGCCTTCGGGCTGTGGCTCCTGACTCGCCCGGCTCCGGCCCGGGCGGCTTAAGGCCTATTCCTTGTGCAGGGGAATAAGCAAAAAATCCCCGCACAGATCCTCGGCCTGGGTTTCCGGCCACATGGCCACATAGCTCTTGCCCCGGGCCTGCTCCACCGGCACGGTGGCCGGAGACGGCGCATGGCGCTTGCAATAGCCCCACTCCCCGCCCTGCATCTCCTCGGGCGGACAATAGCGGTGTTCGGGGGGAATGGGTCCCTTCCAGTACCGGCACATTCTGCACTTCTGCTTCATCCTGCCTGCCTTGGCATTCGCCTTTTCAGCCATGGTCATGGTTTTGCTCCGCTGCGGCCAAGCCCCGACAAGGGAGGCCCGCCCGTGGGCAATCCCGGCACGGCGATTTCATAGATTTCGGGCCAGCGTTTGCCCGTGACCCAGACCCGGCCCGTGGCCGGATCGTGGGCGATGCCGTTGAGCACGTTTTCGAAATCCACGGCCACCGTTCCTGGGCGCAGTCCCGAGCAGTCCAGCCAGGCCGTGACCTGGCCCGTGGCCGGATCGATGACGGCAATACGGGAGTCGCCCCAAACGTTGGCCCAGATACGCCCGGCCACGGTTTCCAGTTCGTTGAGCCGGGAAACGGGCTGGTCGTCGTCGGTGACGGTGACCGCGCCAAGGGCGGCCATGGTCTTGGGATCGTAAAAAAACAGTTGATCCGAGCCGTCGCTGACCACGAGTCGGCCGTCCAGGGAACATGCCCCCCAGCCTTCAGTGGGCAAGGCCAGCTCGCCCCGGGGCGACAGGTCGTCCGGATCGGCCAGGAGCACCCGCCCTTCCCGCCAGGTGAGCTGGTACAGCGAGCCGCCGACCAGGGCCAGGCCCTCGCCGAAAAGCTCCCGGGGCAGCTCGCGCCGGGCAAGCACCCGCCCCGTAGCCGGATCGACCCGGCGCAGGCTGGAATGGCCGTACAAGCCGGTGCTCTCGTAAAACACGCCATCGCGGTAGAGAAGCCCCTGGGTGAAGGCGCTTGGGTCGTGGGGCAGTCGGGCCTTGACCACGACGGGCAGCACCGGAGCGCCGACGGACAAGGCCGGCAAGCATAGGAGGCAGGCCCATATGACCGCCGCGCCAAGAGCCAGCCGATTAATAATCCAGGACATGTTTGGAATCCACGCCGTAGCGGCGCATGCGGTTGAGGATGGTGCCCCGGCTGACGCCAAGCAAACGCGCGGCCTCGGAGCGATTGCCGCCGGCCTGGCGCAGGGCGTCCACCAGTTCGTCGCGACCGGAGTCCCTTGGCTGCGCCGCCCGGCAGACCTCGCGCAGGGCGTCAGGGGCGGCTGCGGCGATAAGCGCCGGCGGCAGATGCCTGGGCTCCACCGGCCCGGCGTCGGTGACGACAAAGGCATATTCCAGAGCGCTTTTGAGTTCGCGCACGTTGCCGGGCCAGGGATGGGCAGCCAGCAGGCGCATGGCTTCAGGGGCGATGGAAGGAACCGGCCGGCCGGCCTGATGGGCCAGACGGCACAAGAAATGTTCGGCCAGGGGGGCCAGATCGTCCAAACGGTTGCGCAGGGGGGGCAATTGGATGGGAATGACGTTGACGCGAAAGAACAGGTCTTCGCGAAAACGCCCCTCGGCCACAAGTCGGGCCAGATCGCGGTTGGTGGCCGAGATGACGCGCACGTCGGCCCGCACCGGCCGGCTTTCGCCCACCCGCTCGAAGGTCTTGGATTCGAGCACGCGCAGGAGCTTGACCTGTATCGACGCCGGAGCGTCGCCGATTTCGTCCAGAAAGATGTCGCCGCCGTCGGCGGTTTCGAACCGGCCCTGGCGGTGACGCGTCGCGCCGGTGAAAGCGCCCTTGGCATGGCCGAAGAGTTCGCTTTCCAAAAGCGATTCGGTCAAGGCGGCGCAGCTAAACGGCACAAAAGGCCCCCGCCGCCGCCGGCCGATCTCATGAATGGCCCGGGCGGCCAGTTCCTTGCCGGCGCCGGATTCGCCGGTCAAAAGCACCGGGGCGTCGCTGCCGGCGGCCCGCTCCAGGAGATCAAAGACCCGGCGCATGGCCTCGGACTGGCCGATCAGGCCGTGAAAGCCCTCCTCAGCCGAAAGCAGGCGGCTGAGTTCCTCCACCTTGCGGTCCAGGCCCACGACTTCGGAAAGGTCGGTGAGGGTCTCCACGGCAAAAAGCGGTTTGCCCGCTCCGTCGCGCAAAAGCGTCTGGTTTTTGAGCACCGGCAGATACGAGCCGTCCTTGCGCCGGATGGTGCAATGCTTGGTCCGGGTGGTTTTTTCGGCAAAAAGCCGACACCAGGCCGCGCCGCCCTGGCCGCGTTCGCGCTGGCAGCCGTCGCAGTCCAGCACGCTGCAGGCATGGCCCAGGAGTTCATCCCGGGCATAGCCGGTCAGACGGGAGAGCGCCTCGTTGACCATGACGATGCCGCCGTCCGCCCCGACAAGAAGCAATCCTTCGCTCATGGTGCCCACGATGGCTGCCAGATGCTGCTCGAATTCCACGGCGGCTCCACTGGGGTCCGGATACTGGAAAAGGTTTTGGGATTCCGGCCGCATCGACCACTGTTTGCTCGTTATCCCGAACCCTTAGCAGATCAGACACGACCTTGCAAGGAACGCGGGGACGCCCAAAAGGCGCGGCGGCCCTTCCGCCGCCGCGTGGCCTGTGTTATCTTTGGGCCATGAACGATATCTTGATCTTTTGCGCTGTGTTGGTCGGCTGGTTCGTGGTTGTCCGCTTCGTCTTCCCCAGGCTCGGCATCCGAGGCTGAGGCATCGACACGGGGTGCGGTCCGCGCCCCGGCAAGCCTTCTCCTACTCCAGGCGACAGGGAGGGTCGACCTAAAAGCTGATCTTGAAACCGATGTTGCCGCCGACGCTGCTCACGCCGTTGTCGGAAAACGCGCCTAGATGCTGGTAGCGACCGGCGGCCTTGAGGCTGACGTTCTTGCTCAGCGCCACGGACGCGCCAAGGTCGGCCTGACCGGTTCCAGCCTGCTTGGACCCATTATAGGGCAGCTCCTTGTCGGAGAAGATGCCGCCGCCGCCCGCGCCGACAAAAAGCGTTCCCTTGGGCGTGCGCACGAAGTTCCACCGGGCCATGGCCGCCACGCCGGCCGCATTGGTGGTTTCCTGCTTGGAGGCCAAGCCCAGCGGAGTCGGCGTCTTCGTGGTCTGGTCCACGGCATAGCCCAGGCCCTCGGCTTCGATGGCCACGCCGTCGGCCACGTAATGGCCGGCCGCGCCGCCGTAGGTGCCGACCACGTTGACGTTGGGGTTGGTGGTTGCGTAGACGCCGCCCCGGGGTTCGACGTAGCTTGTCCCCTGGGTATATTCCTGGGCCGCAGCCAGGGCGGGCTGGGCCAGCGCGGCGCAAGCGGCGAGCAGGGTGGCGATGGCGCGGTTCATGGTTGGCTCCTTGCGGCCCGGTCACTCGCCGGGTTTCAGTGCATGAACGACTTGACGGTTTGCGGCTTGGCCTCGGTTTTGACCGAAGGCAGCTTTTCGAGGATCACGGCCGTGCCGTAGCAGGAAAAATAGCGCGATCCGTCAGGGTGGAAAGCCACGTTCTCCTGATAGCCGATGATGGCGTCGGCCCCGATGTCCAGGGCGCTGGCTGTCAGGCCATAGAAGGCGCATTCGGAGTCGAAACCCCGGCCGCTGACCAGGCCAAGGACCCGGCGGATCTTGCGGCCTTCGAGTCCGGGGGTGGTGACCACCGGAAACTTGCCGCTGAAAAAGAGTTCCTTGGCGTTTTTAAGCCGCGCGCCCTTCTTGAGTTCTTCGTGGCGTTCGCGGATTTTCTTGTCGGAGCCGGTGAAGAGGGAAAGCATGCCATCCTCCTTGTCGTCACGTTGCGGCGGGCACTTCGCAGCCGCCTTCCTGTCTGTTCCGGCTTTCTCTTAGCAAAGAGCCTGCCAAGAAATTTATCCAGTTATTTCAAAACAAAAAAGTGTCGCTCCACGTTCTCGTCAAACCTTTGGCGGCCAAGTTCGTTGTCACGGCAGCGGCCCGGGAACCAGGATTTTTCTTTTGAGCGCTGCGACAGACGCCCTCCCCTGGCGGCTGCTGCCGAGCGACCGGGAAAGAGGCTGGTTTTCCAGCGCCCCGGCTGAATGGGGTCGGTTCAGGCTCGGCTAATCGGCGCGCCGCTCTCCCTCGTCGACC
>JAEZEM010000202.1 GCA_023417745.1 Pseudomonadota bacterium | reverse complement strand
CGCATTCCATCCTCCCGCCCACTCGACTCCCCTTTGACAACGAAGCGCCGCGCCAAGCGCGCCAAGGAGACTCCATGCAGCTGACGGTCTTTCGAAACGACATCATCGACGGCCTGCAAAAGTCCTCAAGCATCATCCCGGCCAAGACCGGGGCCGCGTTTTTGCGCACCGTCTGGCTTGAGGCGGCCGGTTCCAGCCTGTCCATCCTGTCCACGGACTCCAGCCTCGAATTCACCGGCCATTACGCCGCCAAGGTGGCCAAGGAAGGGCTGTGCGGCGTCCAGGGCAAGAGCTTTTTCGAACTGGTGCGAAAGCTTCCGCCGGGCGAAATCAGCCTGACCCTGGACGAGGCCTCGGGCAATTTGCTCATCAAGCAGGGCTCGCGGCGCTACAAGCTGCCGGTTTCCGACCGCAACTGGTTCCAGCCTTTCGCCGCCTTCCCGAATGATGGCGCCGTGACCTGGTCCGGGGATTTCCTGCAGGAGATCATCGAGCGGGTGGCCTACTGCATCTCGGACGAGGACACCATGGAGGCCATGGCCTGCATGTACTTAAAGCCCGTGCCCGAGTCGGCCCGCATCGAGGTTTGCGGCTTAAACGGCCACCAGTTCTCCCTGATCGGGTTTTTAAACGACGACATCCACGCCATGCTGCCGCCCGACGGCATCCTTATCCAGAAAAAGTACGTCGGCGAACTCAAGCGCTGGCTGACGGCCGAAGAAGTGGAGCTGGCCATGGGCCAAAAGCGCCTGTTCTTCCGCACCACCAAGCGTGACGAGGCCGCGCCCGAAAGCCAAGGCAGCGTGGAGACCTTCAGCCTCCCCTTAAGCTTCTACCAGTACCCGGACTACAACGCCTTTGTCTCCAAGCTGGCCACCGACGGCGTGTCCACGCTGTCCATCGACCGGCTGGAGTGCATCGACGCCTTGGAGCGCGTGGCCATTTTCAACACCGACAACAACCGCTGCGCCTCGTTCCTGTTTGACGGGCCGGGCGAGTTGTCGCTCAAAAGCCAGGGCCAGGAAGCCGGCGAAGCCACCGAGACTCTGGAGTGCGTGTTTACCGGCGACCTGGACAAGGTGGCCTTCCCGACCAAAGACTTGACCGACATCCTCGGGCATTTCGAGTCGGCCAAGGTTTCCTTGACCCTCACCGGGGCCGAAGGCCCCTGCGGCATCCGGGGCGAAGACGACGCCGACAGCCTGGTCATCATCATGCCCATGAAAATTGTGGAAGAGACGTATTATAGCGAGGAAGACATCGCATGAGTCAGGACAAGACGCCCCAAGCCTACGACGCCAGCTCCATTACCGTCCTGGAGGGGCTTTCGGCCGTGCGCAAGCGCCCGGCCATGTATATCGGCTCCACCGACATCCGGGGCCTGCACCATCTCGTGTATGAAGTCGTGGACAACTCCATCGACGAGTCCATGGCCGGCTACTGCGACCGCATCAGCATCACCATCCACCTGGACAACTCGGTCACCGTCTCGGACAACGGCCGCGGCATCCCGGTGGACATGCACCCCAAGGAAGGCCGGCCGGCCGTCGAAGTCGTCATGACCGTGCTGCATGCCGGCGGCAAGTTCGACAACGACGCCTACAAGGTCTCCGGCGGCCTGCACGGCGTTGGCGTCTCGGTAGTCAACGCCCTGTCGGAGTATCTCGAAGTCACGGTGCGCCGGGGCGGCAAACGCCACCACATGCGCTTTGAGCGCGGCGCCCCGGTCACCCCATTGACCGTCATCGGCGACGCCGAATCCACCGGCACCACCATCCGCTTTATGCCCGACGAGACAATTTTCGAGACCAACCAGTTCAACCACGAGACCCTGGCCAAGCGTTTCGAGGAACTGGCCTACTTAAACCGCAAGCTCGAACTGGACTTCCGTGATGAGCGGACCAACGAACGGGCCACCTACCGTTTCGACGGCGGGCTCAATGAATTCGTGGCCGATCTCAACGCCGGCGAGCAGACCATCCACGACATCATCGGCGGCCTTGGCGAGGTCGACGGGCTGGTGGTGGATTTCGCCCTGCAGTACAACGCCAATTACAAAGAAGAAGTCCTGACCTTTGCCAACAACATCCGCACCCGGGAAGGCGGCACGCACCTGGCCGGCTTTAAAACGGCCCTGACCCGGGCCATTAACACCTACATTGAAAAAGCGGACATCCCCAAGAAATTCAAGCAGAAATTGACCGGAGACGACGTGCGCGAAGGACTGACCGCCGTCATTTCCGTCAAGCTCCCCCAGCCCCAGTTCGAGGGCCAGACCAAGACCAAATTGGGCAACTCCGAAGTGGCCGGCCAAGTGGCCAAGATGGTCTTTGAGGCCATGAACACCCATTTTGAGGAGAATCCCAAAGACGCCAAGGCCATTGTGGAAAAGGCCGTGGACGCCGCCCGGGCTCGCGAAGCCGCCCGCAAGGCCAAGGAGCTGGTGCGCCGCAAGGGCGCGTTGTCCGACCATTCGTTGCCCGGCAAGCTGGCCGACTGCCAGTCAAAAAAGCCCGAGGAATCGGAACTCTTTATCGTCGAGGGCGACTCGGCCGGCGGCTCGGCCAAGCAGGGGCGCGATCCGCGCTTCCAGGCCATTTTGCCCCTGCGCGGCAAAATCCTTAATGTCGAGCGAACCCGCACGGATAAGATGCTTGGCAACAAGGAAATCCGCAATCTCATCACGGCCATCGGCCCCACCCCGGCCATGGGCGACGAAGAGAACGAGGAAAAAGAAGCCGAGAACATGGCCAGGCTTCGCTACCACAAAATCGTCATCATGACCGACGCCGACGTGGACGGGGCGCACATCCGCACCCTGCTCCTCACCTTTTTTTACCGGCGCTACGAAAAGCTCATCACCAGCGGCTACGTCTACATCGCCCAGCCGCCGCTGTACCGGGTGTTCAAGGGGGATTTCGAGCGGTTCATCAAGGACGAGGAAGAGCTTTCCAGCTTTCTGCTGGGCCGCATCGGCGAGGACGTCACCGTGGGCTCGGGCGAAGTCTCTTTTGCCGGCGAGACGCTCACGGCCCTGGTTGAGCGTATCCGGTTCCTGGAAGCCCGGGTTCACGAGGCGGCCAGCTACGGTCTGCCCGAAGACCTGATCCTGCCGCTTTTAAGCCACCCGCGACTGACCGCTTCGGACTTTGCCGGCATCGATCTGCCGGAAGGGCTGGCCGCCCATCTGGGCCGGTTCAACTACAGCGTCTCGGTCGAGGTCGAGGAAGCCGACGAGGAACGTCGGCTCTACGCCGTCTTTATTTCGCCCAACATGGCCCGGCACCGCATTGCCGTGGAGTTTTTCAGCTCCAGGATCTACCGCCTCGCTCACGAGACCTACGGTGAACTGTTGGCGCAGTGTCCGGTCCTGCCGCTGACCATCAGCCGCAAGGAAGAAGTCCGGGAAGTGAGCGGCTTTTTTGAACTCTACAAGACGCTCATGGACGATGCCTTAAAGGGCGTCAACATCCAGCGTTACAAGGGTCTGGGCGAAATGAACCCGGAACAGTTGTGGGAAACCACCATGAATCCGGAAAAGCGCAGCTTCCTGCAGGTCAATATCGAGGACCTTGACGAGTGCGACACCATTTTCTCCCAGCTCATGGGCGAAAAGGTCGAGCATCGCAAGAACTTCATTGACCGCAACGCCTTGTCCATCAAGGAACTCGACATTTAAGCGCGCGCCGTCGCCGCCAAGCGGCGGATTGAAACGGAGCCGGACCGGGGAAACAGCCCGAGCGAAGCGGCCCGGCCCGGCCGCGTAACGCCTCCCCATTGCACTGGAGCATACTGTGAGCGATCAGATCCACATCGAAGAAGAGCTTAAGAAGTCCTATCTGGAATACTCCTTAAGCGTCATCATCGGCCGGGCCATCCCGGACGTGCGCGACGGACTCAAACCCGTGCACCGGCGCATCCTCTACGCCATGCACGACCTGTCCAACACGTACAACCGGCCGTATAAGAAGTCCGCCCGCGTCGTCGGTGACGTCATCGGTAAATACCACCCCCACGGCGACCAGTCCGTATACGATGCCCTGGTGCGTATGGCCCAGGACTTCTCCATGCGCGACGCCATCGTGGACGGTCAGGGCAACTTCGGTTCCATCGACGGCGACGCCGCGGCGGCCATGCGATACACCGAAGTGCGCATGTCGCGCCTGGCCGGCGAATTTCTGGCCGACATCGAAAAAGAAACCGTCGATTTCCGGCCCAACTACGACAACAGCCTGCAAGAGCCGGCCGTGTTGCCGACCAAGGTGCCCAACCTGCTCTTAAACGGCTCCTCGGGCATCGCCGTCGGCATGGCCACCAACATCCCGCCGCACAACCTGGGCGAGCTGTGCGACGGCCTGCTCCATCTGCTCGACACGCCGCACTGTCCGGTCACCGACATCATCGGTCTGGTCAAGGGCCCGGACTTCCCCACCGCCGCCTCCATCTACGGCGGCAAGGGCTTGATCGAGGCCTACACCACCGGGCGCGGCAGCATCAAAATCCGAGGCCGGGCCGAGGTCGAAGAGCGCAAGAAAGACTATGCCTCGGTGGTCATCCGCGAGATTCCCTACGCGCTCAACAAATCCTCGCTGGTGGAAAAGATCGCGGCCCTTATAAACGACGGCCGCATTGAGGGCGTGTCCGACCTGCGCGACGAATCCGACCGCAAGGGCATCCGCATTGTCCTGGATCTCAAAAAGGGCACGATTCCCGACATCGTCATCAATGCCCTATACAAGTACACGCCGCTGGAAACCTCGTTTGGCATCAACATGCTGGTGGTGGCCGACAATCGTCCGGCCCTGCTCAACATCAAGCAGATGCTCGAGCACTTCCTGACCCATCGCCGCGACGTGATCC
>JAEZEM010000017.1 GCA_023417745.1 Pseudomonadota bacterium | reverse complement strand
TCACCAGCCTGCCGCCCACGGCCGGACCGCGTTGCCGACTGGCCCTGGACTCCTGGAGAGCGGCCGGATTTTCGACCATCGTGTCGGTCAACACGGCCGAGGAGATCACCGCCCTGGTCGGACGTTTCCCGGACGTGGCCTTTGTCGCGGCCCGGAAGACGGCCCTGGCCGATTACGGGCGGGCTTGTCCGGCCGTGGGCGAACTGCTCGCCGCCGGGGCTGGGGTCGGCGCGCCGGCCGTGGCCGTGCTCAACGCCGACGTCGTGCTGGCTGCCGGAGGGGATTTCGCCGCCCGGCAGGCCACGGCCGCGCGCGGCGGACTGGCGGCCGGTTGCCGGGTGGACGTAGGGCCGGACGCGACGGGCCAGCCCGGAGCGTCGTCGTCTTCTTATTATGATGTCGGTTTTGATCTGTGCGCCGTGGACGCGGCCTACGCCGAGCGCCCGGAGCTGGAAGGCTTCTGGCTGGGTCTGCCCTGGTGGGATTACGCCCTGCCCCTGGCCGTGGCCCGGGCTGGGGGGACGCCGCGTTTTTGCGCCGCGCCCGTCCTGCGGCATGCCGCCCATGGCGCGGCCTGGTCCCATCGGGCCTTTCTGGCCCTGGGGCGACGTTTCGCCGACCGGTTCTGGCCGGACATGGCCGGGGAACTGCTGGGCGGCTGCGGCCTGGTGGCCGACGCCGGCCCGGAAGCCTGGCTGGCCGCCCTGGGCGGGCGGGTGGCGGAACTGATCCGACGCGCCCCGGACGCCGGCCTGTGGGACCGCGTCGGCTTTTGCCCCCACGATCCGGCCTATGCCGCGTCCGCCCCGGCGCTGACGCGTGTCGATCCCGACGCCGCCCTCGCCTCCTAAAAACGCGCCACCGTCACGCCACCGCCCTTCATCTACCCATTCGGGGGGTCTGGGGGCCTCAGGCCCCCAGCCGCCGGAGGCCTCTTCCCCTCTTCAATTCTTCCCCTCTTCCTCCCCGCCCACGCGGCGTTCGCTGGGGTCGCCGGGCAGGCCCAGGGGGTTGCGGCGGTCGCGGACCAGGGAGTTGCCCTGACGCGATTTGGCGAATTTTTTCACGGCCGCCGCCCGCTGGCCGAGTTCGTCCATGGTGACTGCCACGGCAAAGGCGCAGTCGATGACGCCCATGGAGACGGTGAGCAAGCCAAAGCGCCCCAGCCGGCCGTCGCGGCCCTGGCCTTCGATGTAGCCGCGCGCCCGGTCCTCGGGACCATAGAGGGCCGGCGAGGCGGCGGAAAAGGCCTCGATGGCCGCCCGGCAGACCGGCTCCACGGTGTCGCAGGCGCATAGCAGCACGAAGTCGTCGCCGCCGACATGGCCCAGGAAATCGTCCTCGCCGCCCTTGGAGGCCAGGGCTTCGGCCAGGATGCGGGCGGTCATGAGGATGGCCTTGTCGCCGTTCTGGAAGCCGTAGACGTCGTTGAAGACCTTGAAGTTGTCGAGATCGACGTAGACCAGGCAGGCGGGAACGCCGACAGCGGCGCGCCGGGCGATCTCGCGCTCGATGGCCACGTTGCCGGGCAGCCCGGTCAACGGATTGGCCCCCTTGGCCATCTCCACCTGGACGCAGGCCAGGGCGTCGAGGATTTTTTGCACCGACACGATGCCGGAAAGCCGGCCCCGGCAGGTGACCAGGATAGGGTCGTAGAGCTTGTCGCGGTCCCGGGCCATGGCCGCCTGGGCGGCCACTTCCACGGGCGTGTCCCACTCCACGGCCAGGCATTGGGGGTCCATGATGCGGCTGACGTCGCGGCGGGAAAAAAGGGCCAGCCCGTACTGGGAGCTGAGGAGCCGGTCGAGGTGGTGGCTCATGATGAGGCCCTCGGGGCGGCCGTCGCGCACCACCACCACGGCCTGGGCCGCCTCGTCGGCGTCGAAAAAGCGTTTGACCTCGCCGACCTGGGCGTCGTGGGGGACCTGGTTCGGGCGCTCGGCCAGATCACTTATGGGCGAGGCGCACTTGAGGCCGTCCACGGCCTGGTTGGAGCCGGACACAATGGCCAGGCGCACGTCCTGGGCCGGCGTGGCCGGCTGCGTGGCCGGGCGGCCCAGGAAATAGCCCTGGCCGAAATGCGCGCCCAGGCGGATGAGGCAGGCCAGCTCGGACTCGGTTTCGATGCCCTCGGCCACGATGCGGCAGCCGATTTTTTCGGCAAAAGCCAGCATGGTTTCGAGCAGGGCCCGCTTGACCGGGTTGGCGTCGATGCCGCGCACCAGGGACATGTCGATCTTCATGAAATCGGGCTTGATCTCGGCGATGGAGGCCAGGCCGGAATAGCCGGTGCCCACGTCGTCCACGGCCACGCCGTAGCCGGCGTCGCGGTAGTGGGCCAGGGTGCGGTGGAAGAGGTTGAAGTCCTTGACGCTGTGGCGTTCGGTGATCTCCAGCACCACGTCGCGCGGCTCCATGCCGTACTTGTCCAGGAGCTTTCGGGTTTCGCCCGGGGTGAAGGCCGGGTCGAGCATGGTGCGGGGGTGGATGTTGCAAAAAAGCCTGGCCCCTTCCTGGCGGGCCGAGAACCCGCCGATGGCCGCCTCGCGGCAGGCTTTTTCCAGGGCGAAGACCGAGGCGGATTCCTCGGCGAAGTCGAACAGCATGGCCGGCGAGGCAAAGACGCTCTCAGCCGGTCCCCGGGCCAGGGCTTCCCAGGCGAACACCGTGCCGCTTCGCAGGTTGACGATGGGCTGGTAGACCGCCCGCACCCGGCCGAGTTCGAGGATCTCACGGAATTCGCGCTGCATGGGCGAGGCGCATTTGCCGGCCTCGCTGCGGGCCAGCCGGGAAGCTTCGGCCAGGGCCGAGGCCAGGGCCATGTCCAGGCCGCCCGCGCCGCCAAGCACCAGGGCCGCGCCGCCGCGCAGCTCCATTTCCTGGCCGGTCAGGCGCATGGTCTCAGCCCGGAGCCGCCCCCGCACCTCCAGGCGCAGTCCCGCCGTGGTGCGCTCCAGGGCGTCCAACGCCGCCCCGTTGCCGCCAAGAATAAGGATTGCCCGGCCAGGGTCCAGGCGCTCGGCCAGGCAGACCGGCAGCCCGGCCAGCCGGACCTTGGCCACAGCCCGCATCTCCCGCTCCAGGGCCTCGCCCAGGGCCTCGGCCACCTCCGGGCGGACCAGCCGGCGCAGCAGGGAAAAATCCTGAATTTCGAGTAAAATGACCCCAAGAGCCCCGCCAAGGCCCAAATGGCCGGCCACCTGGGCCCGGCGCTTGCCCCGCAGCAGTTGCGGAGCCTGGACAACGGGAGCGGCCGCTCCCTCGGGGATGAAACGCTGTTCGAAGCGCGGCGAAAACTGCATAAACGTCCTGAGCATGGGCTGCCTCGATGTTGGCCCGGCCACAGGCGGCCGAACGCCCTGCTCTATCCTGGCCGCCGCCGTGGGCAGTCGCGTCCGGTCGACGTTTTCGCGTCGATTACGTGACGCGCGCTCCCCGAACCTGGCGAGCAAGGCGCAGTTGCGGCACAAGCTTGCCACGCCCCGGGGGCTCGCCTAGACTCGCGATCATGCGCGCCACCCCCGCCCCCGGCTTCACCCTGCCCCCGCCGCTTCGCCTGGCCTGGACCCTTCGAGACGACATCCGGGCCAATCTCCGCCTGGCCGGTCTGGCTGAAGAGCGCGATTTCGCCGTCTGGTGGCTGTGCTGCGGCCATGAGGCGTTCCCCGCCGCCGCCGCCCGCGTGAAGCTTGACCAAGAAGGGCTGTTGCACGAGGTCGTGGACCACGGCCAGACGCCGGACAGCCCGCCGCTCACGCGGCTTATGGATTTCATCTGGCGCTTCCGGGCCAGCGAGACGGCCCGATTCGACCGGGACAGCGCCGCCGGCCGCGCGGCCTTTGCGGCCTGGTTTTTCACCAGCGCCGTGCCGGAAATGGCGCTTTGGGATTTGTTGTCCCCGGGGCAGCGGGCCTGGCTCCACGAGGCGACCACGCCGCCCCTGGCTCCGGTCGGCCTGCCCCTGCCGCGCCTGGCCAGGCTTGTCTGGGCGGCCCGGGACGACGTGCGCGGGGCCTATGCTCCGGACACGGCCGAAGGCGCGCTGGGACTGCTGGCCTGGTACGTGCTGCATGGCGCGGCCGAAATGGCCCACACCGGCGATCTGGCCTGGCGGCCGCCTCTGCCTCTGGATACGCCGGCCCCGGAACTCGGCGGCTTGTCCCGCCGGGCCGTGCTGGCCTGGACGACCGACGACGACGCCCGGACCAGCCTTGATCCGGCCCGGCCCGAGCACCATCCGGCCATCATGGCCCTGGTCCGACCCGCCGCCACGGCCGGCTCCGGCCCGTCGCCCCGGAAAAAAACCGCTGCCGCCTGTCTGGTGCGCAGCGGGCCGCCGCGCCAGGACTTTGGCGTCAACATCATCGGCTACGCCCGGGGGGAGCTTGGCATCGGCGAGGACTCGCGCATGTTCGCCCAGTCCCTGGCCGCGGCCGACGTCCCGTTCGCCGTGGTCAACGTGCCGGCCGGCGCGGCCGTGCGCCAGGCCGACGGCTGGCTCGACGCCTGTCTCGTCAGGGAACTCCCCTATCCTGTCAGCGTTTTTTGCCTCACCGGCCTGGACACGACCCGGCTGTGGCTGGAGCACGGCGAGGCGCTTTTCGCCGGGCGCCGCAACATCGGTTACTGGCCTTGGGAGCTGCCGGCCTGGCCGGCCTCCCTGGCCGACGCCTACGGCCTAGTGGACGAACTGTGGCTGTCCTCGACCTACACCCGCGACGCCTTTGCCGCGTCCTCGCCCGTGCCGACCTTCCTGGCTCCCATGGCCGTGGCCGTGGACCGCCTGACGCCGGTCCCTCGGTCGCGTTTCGGCCTGCCCGAGGACCGCTTCCTGTTTCTCTACGTCTTCGACTGGAACTCCTACCCGGCCCGCAAGAATCCCATGGCGGCCATCAATGCCTTCCGCCGGGCCTTTCCCAGCGGAGGCGAACTCGTCGGGCTGGTGCTCAAGACCATGAACGCCCGGCCCGAAGACCCCAGGTGGCAGCTTTTGCTGGCGGCGGCCGCCGCCGACCGCCGCATCGCCGTGCTGGCCGAAACCCTGGACCGAGGTGAAGCGCTGGGACTCTTCGCCGCCTGCGACGCCTACGTCTCGCCCCACCGGGCCGAGGGCTTTGGCCGCACCCTGGCCGAGGCCATGCTCCTTGGCCGACCGGTCATCGCCACGGCCCATTCCGGCAACGCCGACTTTCTGACCCCGGACACCGGCTTTCCCGTGGCCTACCGGCTGGTCCCGGTCGCCCCCGGCGACTATCCCTTCGGCGAAGGCCTGCTGTGGGCGGAACCGGACCTGGAGAGTCTGGCGAAAAACATGCGGCTGGCGGCCGACCAACCGGCCCTGGCCCGGCGTCGCGCCCTGGCCGGACGCGACCTCATCGCCGCCAGGCACGATCCGCGCACTGTCGGCACGGCCTACCTGGGGCGATTGCAGGAGATTGCCGCCCTCCCGTCGAGGCAGGCAGCGACCGCGCCTATCCTTACAACCTGATTGACAATGCAACCTTGTTTTCGCCATGAAGGGTCGTCAGGTCGGACAGCTTGCCCCGACTCTGGCTGCTGTTGATTCACAGCCCACCGATGACGACGCCGACAAGGCCCACGTACAGGATCTATGTTACAAAAATTTCTTCCCAAGAAAGATGCCGCTCCCGTTCCCAGGGAGGTGATAGAATTTCATCCTGACGCGGAAGAACTGGAGCTCACGCCGCTGCCCCGGGCAACCAGGCTCGTGTTGCATTCCATTCTTGCCCTCCTGGCGTTTCTTCTGATCTGGGCCTGCTTCGCAGAAACGGATAAGGTCATTGCAACTTCCGGGAAAGTCGTTTCTTCCGGGAAAAATATCATTATCGCGCCCTTGCAGGACTCCATCATCCGCTCCATCGACGTCCGCCTGGGTTCCGTGGTCAAAAAAGACGATATTCTGGTGCGCCTCGACCCCACTTTTTCCAACGCCGACGCCTCCCGCATCCAGGTCGATGAAACCTATCAAAAGCTCCTGATCGCCCGCCTGGAAAGCGAACTCTCCGGCCTGCCCCTGTCGCCGCCAACCGAGGCCACGCCCCAGGAGGTCGAAAGCCAGGTCAAATTGCTGGCCGGCCGCCTGGAAGAATTCACGGCCAAACTGCGCAGCATCAACACCAAGATCGCCGAATTGCAGCAGTCCATCGTGGCCGGCCAGCGCCAACACACCCAGATGGACAAGCAGGTGCAGGTGGCCCAGGAACTGGTGGGCATGCGCAAGAAGGTCTACGAACAGGGGTCGGATTCCCGCCTGTCCATGCTGGAGGCGGAAAACCACCTGGCTCAGACCAATGTCTCCATGGAACAACTCAAGGGTTCCCTGGAAGCCAAGCGCCACAACCTGGCCCAGACCCTGGCCGAAAAGGAAGGCTTCATCGAGAACTGGCGCAACGTCGTCGCCAACCAGCTCAACGAAGCCCGCAAGACGCTCCAGACCCTCCAGGAAGACGCCTCCAAGGCCAAACGCCTGCACGAACTGTCCGTCATCGCCGCTCCAAGCGACGCCGTGGTCCTGGACATCGCCAATTTCAACCCCGGCACGGTCATCAAGAGCGGCGAAACCATGATGGCCCTCGTTCCGCTCGACGCGCCCCTGGAAGCCGCCGTCTTCGTCGGCACCGACGACATCGGCTACATCCGCCCGAGCGACCCGGCCACCATCAAACTCGACACCTATCCTTTCCAGAAGTTCGGCTACCTTGACGGCGAACTGCGCACCTTGGCCGAGGACGCCCAATATCTCGACACCCCAGGCGGCCGCCGCCTCGTCTACGAAGGCCGCATACGCATTGACGGCATGGAACACATGCGCAATCTGCCCAAGGACTTCCGGTTGGTGCCCGGCATGACGCTTTCCGCCGACATCAAGGTCGGCTCTCGCACCGTCATCACCTACATCACCTGGCCGCTTATCCGCGTTTTCGGCGAATCCATCCGAGAACCTTAAGATATACACGACAAGGAGCCCGCAATGCACTCTCAGCAGCAAAGCCCACGCCTGGAAACCATGCTGGCCAGCGAGGCCACCGTGGCCCCTTTTCCGCCCGGCGAATACACTATCCTCGTCGGGGGCATGGAGCATTCTCCTGTGACCCTGGCCAACTCGACGTTTCCCTGCATCCGCGTCGACGTTCTGCCCGGCAGCGCCGGGGCCTGCCGCCTGGCCTCGCCCGACGGCCACTCGGCCTGGCTGACCAGAACCGGCGACAGCGTCGCCCTCACCGTGGCCCAGCCCGGCGGCCTGATCCTTTTCACCACCTACCGGCCAAGCGAATACGCCACCACCGGCATCCGCATGGACATCAAGCGCACTTCCGCAGCCCAGCCCCAGGCCGCCGCGCCCCAGCAGCCGCCCATGCCGCCCCAACAGCAGCCCATGCAGCCTTTTGGAGCCGGCGGCCTGTCCTACTCTCCCCACGGCGGACAGCCCGCTTTCGGCGGCTATCCCGGCCAACCCCAGGCCGCGCCCGCCTTCGGCCAACCCCATGGCTTCGGCCAGACGCAGCCCG
>JAEZEM010000002.1 GCA_023417745.1 Pseudomonadota bacterium | reverse complement strand
GGCCCCCAGACCCCCCACTGGGAGAAAGGGTTAAAGGGGGTTGGGTCCGTCCGTCTTGGCTCCAGTGGCCGACGGGATGGCCGTGACGCCCTCGGAAAGGGGCGATGGGGGCTATTAGAGTCGGAATATTGCGACGGCTTCTCCTGGGCAAGCGCCCGGCGGGAAGCCGTCGCTTTTTGCGTCGCAGGGACGGGCTGGTCGTGATTGCCAGCCCGCGCGCCTTCGGGCAAGAGGACGGCATGAACATGTTGCAGTCCATGCCCGGCCCCTTGGGCGTCGCCGTGCGCTATCTCGGCGTCGTGGTCCTGCTGGCCGCCTACGGCGGCCAGGTCTGACCCTTCATCAAGGCCGTGCCCTCCGTGAGCCTGGGGGCCATGCTCAGCCTTGTCTTTGCCGTCGCCTTGCTGGGGCGGGGGCTTGCCCTGCGCCGGATGGTGTTGTCCGTACCGGCTGGCGAACAACCCGTGCGCCAGTTTGCCCTGGAGATGGGCGCGTGTCTTTTCGGTGGTCTGCTGGCCGGCCTCGGTATGGAAGCTTCCATCGGTTTCCTGTGGGTCTCGGGCTGGAAGCTCGTGCTTGGGGCCATGGCCGCCGGGTTCTATCTTGGTCTGGAAGGGGCGTTTTTGCGCCAGCGCGAAGTCGTCCTTCGAGCCAGGGAGGCCGGCTATGATCCGGTTTGGCGGCCCAAGCGCCTGCGCAGCCTTTCGCGGCGTTTTTTGACCGTCGCCGCTGCGTCCACTGTGCTGCTTTTGGGCATCTTCGGCCTCATCTGGGCCGGCGATGTGGACTGGCTGTCCACCTTGGACCGCGATCCGGCCGTGCTGGCCCAGGCCAGATCGTCCGTCATCGTGGAAATCGCCTTTGTCATGGCCGTGCTGCTGCTCGGCGCGGCGCGCCTGATTCTGCTTTATGCCGGCAACCTGAAGCTCCTTTTCGACACCATAACCGAAGGCCTGGCCCGGGTGCGCCAGGGCGATCTGTCCGTGCGCCTGCCCCTGGCCACCTCCGACGAGTTCGGCCTCATCGCCGCCGAAGCCAATTCCATGATCGAGGGTCTTTCCCACCGCCTGGCCCTGCTCGACGCCCTCAAGGTGGCCGAGGACGTGCAACGAAACCTGCTGCCGGCTGCGCCGCCCGACATTCCGGGCCTGGATATCGCGGCACTTAGCGACTACTGCGACGAGACCGGGGGCGATTACTACGATTTCATCGAAACCGGGCCTGGCCGTACGGCCATTGTCGTGGCCGACGTGGCCGGACATGGCGTGGGGCCGGCGCTACTCATGGCCTCGGCCCGGGCCACGGTGCGCATGGCCGCCGCCATGTATCCCGATCCAGGCTCGGTGGTCAGCGCCGTCAATTCCCGGGTGGCCGAGGACGTCTACGGCACCGGGCGCTTTTTGACGCTGTTTTATCTGGAGATCGACGTGGGCGCCCGGGCGTTGCGCTGGGTGCGGGCCGGCCATGATCCGGCCTTTGTGGTGCTGCCTGGCCGCGAGGAGGCGACGCTGCTTGGCGGCGGCGGGCCGCCCCTTGGCGTGGTGGAGGGGTATCGCTATGTGGCCGAGTCCTGCCCCTGGCCGGACGGCGGACTGGTCTTTATCGGCACCGACGGCATCTGGGAAACCATCGGCGAAAGCGAGGGCATGTTTGGCAAACGCCGCCTCGTCGACTTGCTGCGCAAGCATCTCGGCCGGCCCACGGCCCAGATCCTCGACGCCGTGCGCCACGATCTGGAGGCCTTCAGCCACGACAAGCCCCGGGAAGACGACATCACCATGGCGGCGGTGGCCTTTCCCTGAAGCCTTCCCGGTTGACGCGACGCCCGGTTTCCGGTCATGCCCCGCGAGTTTCGAATGCCCCATCCGTCGACCCTCGTCGGCAGGATGGCCCGTGAGTATTGTTTTGTGATGATGCAAAAGGCGAAGAACAGGCGCTTGCCCGTCTTCGCGACAAATATGGCGCGGCCTGACGCGCCCTGGAGCCGTATGGAACTTTTCACTGTCACCGACGCCTGCACCGGCTGCGGCCTGTGCGCGGCCGCCTGTCCGGCCAGCCTGGTGCGCCAGGCCAAGCCCGGCGACGCCCCCCACGCCCTGCCGGGCCGCGAAGCCCACTGCATCCGCTGCGGCCACTGCGTCATCGCCTGCCCCAAGCGGGCCTTTGTCCATGCCTTACTTCCGGCCGAAGCCTTCGAACCCATCCGACGCAAGGACCTGCCCACCCCGGCCGTCTTGCGTCACCTGCTCATGGCCCGGCGTTCCTGCCGGACCTACGTCCCGGAAACGCTGTTCCGCCAGGCCATCCTTGGGCTCATCGAATCCGTGCGCCATGCGCCCACCGGCCACAATATGCGCGAGGTCGGCTGGGTGGTGGTGGACGGCCCCGAGCGTATGGACGCGGCCCGGACGCTGGTTCTCGACTGGATCGCCGCCGAGGTGGCGGCGGACACGCCCAAGGCCGCCGAGCTGCATCTGGCCGGCGCGGCCCGGGCCGCCGCCCGGGGCAAGGACGTCATCTTTCGCGGCGCCCCCCCTGTCGTCGTGGCCCCTGCTCCCGCCCTCGGCATCAGCCCCGAGGTGGACGCGGTCATCGCCGCCTCGTGGCTGGAAATCGCGGCGGCCGCCGCCGGCTACGCCGCCTGCTGGTGCGGCTACCTGATGTTCGCCCTGGCCAGCCATCCGCCGGTGGGGCAGGCCCTGGGCATCCCGGCCGGCAACACGGGCTACGCCGCGCTGCTCCTGGGCAAGCCTGCCACTCGGATCAAGTGGATACCGCCTCGCGACATGCCGGAAGTGACGTTCTTCTAAGATATGATATAGATTTTTTGTTGACGATGCTTCGTCTCTGTGGTCTGTGTCAAAAATGACAGCATACGTGAGAGAGGCGAGGTGTCTGCGACATGACGGAATTCCAGGCTTGGTTGGTCGTCGCTTTGTCCATGGCGGCGCTGTGCATCTCCCTTTTCAGCTATCTTTTCAGGAGAAATGCGCAAGCATCCAGCAAACGTCAAACTTGGCGTAATGCAGTCATTTCCTGGTCATCCGGCGTGATGGATGAAATGGAGACCGTGCTCCATATTTTCAAGCAATTGAAATATGGCGCGTCCTTTGATGACGTCATGGATGAAGTCG
>JAEZEM010000195.1 GCA_023417745.1 Pseudomonadota bacterium | reverse complement strand
AGGAACTCGCGCGGCATGACGACCTTGCGGGCGGCCTCGCCGTCGTGGTTGGCGGGAAACCGCACTGTGCACTTGATGCGGTCGATGTCCGTGCGTTCGTTGACCGCCAGCACCTCGCCGAGCTTGGCCCCGCTTAAGCGCAGCATGGCGTAAACGAGCCGCATGCGCTCCCTGGCGCGGCGGATCGACGGCGTGCGGGCGGCGTCGCGCCAGACGACGAAGGCCTTGGTCAGGCGGTCGAGCTCCTCGGCGTCGAGGAAGCGAATGCCGGACGGGACGCTGAACATGGCCGCCTGGCAAGATCCGCTTCCGCGCGGCAAATGTCGCGGCGGGGCGTCGAGATCCTTGCGGGCCAGCGTTGCGTCGGCATGCTCGCACAGACGTCGCAGTGTCGGCACGTCCAGGCGATTGACAAGGTCGAAAATGGTTTCTTCAGCTGTGGTCATGGTTGCATTGTGTAACGAAGCAGCTATGTATTGTAAAGCATACGAGTATTCTGTCACGAATAATACCATGCACGTGTCAGTCGCTATGGATCAATTGAATTAGTGTCACGGTATTTATAATAACCGTGTCTCGTCATGAAGCGTGTGTCACGCTGATTAGAAAAGTCATGTTGCTGCATTTTGTCATGAAACACGGTAGGCCACGGGGTGGAATTGGCCCGATCGGCGTTGACCCGGGCCGGGAAGTCCCAAAGGAGGCGTCATGGCGACGTTTGTCTGCATCCACGGAGCATTCCAGGGCGGCTGGGTCTGGCGGGAGGTCGCCAAGGCCCTGGCTGCTCTGGGACACGAGGCCTTGGCCCCGACGCTGTCGGGCTGCGGCCATCTGGCCCACGGCCAGGGGCCGGGGCTGGGTCTGGCTACCTATGTTCGCGACGTCGAGCAGTTTTTTGAACTTGAGGACCTTGAAGAGGCCATTCTGGTCGGCCACAGTTATTCCGGTTTGATCTGCGCCGGGGCGTTGGCCAACCTCGCGCCGCGTCTGGCCGGGCTGGTTTACGTCGACGCGCTGTTGCCCAAACCCGGCGACAGTTTTGCCGGCATGGCCGGGGAACCTTTCAAGGCCATGCTGGACGCCCGGGTGCGCGACGGCTGGCAGGTGCTGCCCTGGGAAGCCCCCATGTTCGGCGTGGCCGACGATGTCCGGCAGTCCTGGTTCCTGTCGCGGCTGTTCCCGTTCCCCCTGGCCGGGTTCACCGACCCGACGCCAAACGTGCCGCCGGCCTGGCCGGCCAAGCGCCACTATGTGCGCTGCGCCGCCAACCCCAATCCCATGCTGGCCGCCAACGCGGCCCGGGCCGAGGCGGCGGGGTTTGCCATGCACGCCATCGACGCCGGCCACTGCCCCCAGATCACGGCGCCGGTGGAGCTGGCCCGGGTGCTGGCCGCCGTCGCCGAGACCATCATCGGAGCCTAGGCGTGCTGCATGCCAGGGTCGTCAAACGTCTGCCGCACTTCACGCTGGAGACGGAAATCCGTTGCCCGGCCGGGGCCATTCTGGTCCTGACCGGGCCTTCGGGCTCGGGCAAGTCCACGTTGTTGCGCCTGCTCGCCGGCCTGGACGACCCCGACACGGGCGTCATCGGCCTTGGCCGGACGATCTGGCGCGACACGGCGGTCGGGGTGCGCCTGCCGCCCCGGCGACGCAACATCGGCTTGGTCTTTCAGGATTATTCGCTCTTTCCCCATATGACCCTCGCCAAGAATGTGGCCTATGCCGCCGTGGACGCGGACTACGCCGACGAACTGTTGGCGCTTTTCGGCATCCGCCACCTGGCCGGGGCCAAACCTGCGGCCATGTCCGGCGGCGAACGCCAGCGTGGGGCCATCTGCCAGGCCCTGGCCCGAAAGCCCCAGGCGCTGCTCCTCGACGAACCCTTTTCAGCCCTGGACGCGGCCACTCGTCTGGCCCTTCGCGGCCAGCTCCTGGGCGTCCGCGAGCGTTTTAACATCCCCATCGTCCACGTCACCCATGACCTGGCCGAGGCGGCCCAGCTCGGCGACGCCATCTTGTCCATTAACCGAGGCCGCCTGGACCCGGACTGGTTCGACCGCCAGCTCGACATCCACCTGCGGGAGCAGCGGGCCCTGCTGTCCCGGCGCGGCATCGACTGCGCCGGCCTTGGTCCGGCGTCCGGGGAGCCGCTGCCCGATGGCGGGACGGCGCGCCAGGCCGGAGACAAATCTTTCGAAACCTGGACCGTTTGACGGAAAACGCGGCCTCAGGCCGCTTCAAATCTCAAGGAGCAATAAATGATGCGACGGATTGCCTGCCTGAGCGCGGCCCTGGCCGTGACCCTGTGTCTGGCCGTTTCGGCCTTTGCCCAGACCTTCACCGTGGCGGCCGGGGCCGGTTACAAGAAACCCGTCACCGCCCTGGCCAAGGCCTTTGAGGCGGCCGGCGGCGTCAAGACCGACCTCATCTTCGGCAACATGGGCCAGATCATCACCCAGGCCAAGGGCAGCGGCGCCATCGACATTCTGGTCGGCGAGAAGAATTTCTTGGACAAGGCCGGTCTGGCCTTTTCCGGTTCGGTTCCTCTGGGACACGGCGTGCTGGTGGTGGCCTGGCCCAAGGGCAAGACCCTGACCGCTCCGGGCGACTTGGCCAAGCCCGAGGTCAAGCGGCTGGCCATGCCCGATCCGGCCAAGGCCATCTACGGCAAGGCGGCCGCGGAATATCTCAAGAAAGCCAATCTGGAAAAAGCCGTTGCCGACAAGCTGCTGGTGGTGGGCACCGTTCCCCAGGTGACGGCCTACATCCAAAGCGGCGAGGTGGACGCCGGATTCGTCAATCGTACCGACGTCATGGACTTGGGCGAAGCCATCGGCGGCTATCTGGAAATCGACCCGTCTCTTTACGCGCCCATCGAACTGGCCGCGCTTCCCCTGGCGGATTCCAAGAATCCCGAGGCCATCAAGGCCTTCGCCGCCTTCCTGGCGACCCCCCAAGCCCGGGAAATCCTGAAAAAGCACGGTTTGTAATGCCTCGCTTCGCGGCAAGCCCTCGGGCTGTCCGATTCCTGGCGGCGGCGCGGGCAAGACCAGCCTGCGCCGCCCGCCGCCGGAAGGACCGGGCATGATCCCGGCGACGCTCGCGGCCACGGCCGCCGACCCGGACGTGCTGTTCTCCATCCAGCTCACGCTTCGGGTCATGGCCGTGGGCATACCCCTTTTGTTCGTCTTTGGCGTGCCGCTGGGCTATCTGCTCGGCCGGGGGCGCGGCCGGCTCGTGGCCGCTCTGGACGTGACCGTGTCGTTGCCCTTGGTCTTGCCGCCCATGGCCGTGGGCTTTTTTCTGCTGTTGCTCCTTGGCCGAAACGGCTTCATCGGCGGTCCGCTGGGCCAGTATGTCGGGGTCGAAGTCATTTTCGGCTTTCCGGGATTGGTGGTGGCGGCCGTGGTGTCCGGGCTGCCGCTCATGGTGCGGCCGGTGCAGGCGGCGGTGCGGGGCGACCTCACGCGGTTCATGGAACTTTCGGCCGTGCTCGGCAAATCCCCGGCCGAGACCTTCGTACGGGTGGTCCTGCCCCATTGTCGCCGCAGCGTGGCCGCCGGCATGTTTTTGGCCGTGGGCCGGGCTCTTGGCGAGGTCGGGGTCAGCCTGCTCCTTGGCGGCGACATCATCGGCCGCACCAACACGGTGTCGCTGGAAATCTACAACGCCGTCTTTTCCGGCCAGTACGACCGGGCCGGCTATCTGGCCGGGCTGCTCTGCCTGGTTTCCCTGGCCCTGACCTGGCTGCTCAAACGCACCGGCCGGGGCTAGGCTCGCGGCCACGAAAAGCGTGCATGGCCCTTCGCGTTTAGCATTCTCATATCCTTCATTTCCTGAAAAATACGGTTGTCCTTTTCAAGGGGCGCGACACGAGCGCCGCCCGTTGCATTCTCGTCTTTTCATTGCCGATGCGCCGTCGTTGCCCGCCACGTTCGGCGGTGGCCGCAATGCCAGGACGCTGGTTTTCGTGCGTGCTCGCCGCCGGCTTGTCGCGACGATACGGTGACGCCAGAGCTTGACAATCATTCTCATTGTCGTTACCTCTCGAGCAACAAGGAGACAGACATGGCCCCGTATGGAGCGCTTTCCACTTTTCCGCCCGGCAGCCGCGTACGCGTCGAGACGCTGTGCGACTGCCCCCGGGCGCGCGGAAGGCTGTGCGCCATGGGCATCACGCCCGGCACGGTGGTGGAGATCACCGCCGGCTGCGGCGGGCCGGTCTGCTTGCGGGCCAGGGGCGCGTGCATGACGTTGGGACACGGCTTGGCCGAGAAGGTGTACGGCCGGCTGGATGCCGTCGCCGCAGTCTGAAAGGTCGAAGGAGCAATAAGGCATGGAGCAGGAAACGGTCATCGGCATGCGTCAGTTGCAGGTCGGTCAGAAGGCCCGCATCGTCAGCGTGGGCGCTTCGGGAGAAATGGGACGCCGCATCCGCGACATGGGGCTTGTGCCTGGTACGGAAGTCGCCGTCATCGGCCGCGCGCCGTTGCGCGACCCGGTGGCCCTTCGCCTCAAGGCCTTCACCCTGACCCTGCGCAACAGCGAGGCCGACCAGATCACCGTGTCGCCGCTGTAGCGTTTTTTGAGGTTGGACTGTGTCAGTATCGGTCGCCCTTGGGCGGCCTTTTTTGTTTTCGGCCGAGGTCGCCTGCGACGTCTTGCCTGCGGGAAAATGTCGGGGTATGGCCTGCCGGACGGGGACAAGGTCCGGACAAGGGCCGCATCCCCCGGGAGGAAACCATGGCGAACCAGGATATTGCCGGGAAGGCCGGAGAACATTTCGCCGCCGGCTGCAACTGCGCCCAGGCCGTGTTGCGCTGCTTTGCCGACCAGTATGGCCTTGACGTCGACACGGCCGTGCGTCTGGCCACGGGGTTTGGCGTGGGCCTGGGACGCGGCGGGGCCTGCGGCGCGGTTTCCGGGGCGGTGATGGTGCTTGGGCTGGCCGGGGGCGGCGGCGGGCCGGACGGCGCGGCGGCCAAAGCCGCCACCTATACCCGGGCTCGGGAATTCTACGACCGTTTCCTCGAACTCCATGGGTCGCTCATCTGCCGTGACTTGATCGGCCTTGATCCCTCGACCCCCGACGGTCTGGAGCAAGCCCGGCGCGAGGGGCGCTTTACCGCCCGGTGCAGCCGCTATGTGGGCGACGCTGCCGCCATTGTCGCGACCATGCTCGAAGCCCTGCCGCCGCGTGCCTGAGCGCCGCAAGCGAGCGAATCTTTCGTTTACGGTTCCAGTCGGACAGGGGAAATCGAAAAGCCCCCGCGTTGCGTAGGCAGCGCGGGGGCTTCGTGTTTTTGCCAAGCGGCCTAGAAGCGTTCGAAGGCGTCGTCGTCGACGTCCTTGGCCTGAGCCCCGGAGGGGTCGCCCTTGCCGGAAGCAGAACGGGCGGGCCGGACAACCGGGCGGGACGACCGGCGGCCGGCGGCCAGGGCCTTGGGAGCGCTTGGCCGCCGGGTCATGGTGTCGAGGCGGAAGTAGGACACGGTATCCTGGAGCTGCAGGGCCTGGCTCGACAGTTCCTCGGCGGTGGAGGCCATTTCCTCGGAGGCCGAGGCGTTTTGCTGGACGACCTGATCAAGCTGCTGGATGGCCCGGTTGACCTGCTCGGCTCCGGCGTTCTGTTCGACGCTGGAGGCCGTGATCTCCTGGATGAGTTCGGTGGTTCGCTGGATGTCCGGCACGATGCGGGCCAGCAGATCGCCGGCTTTTTCGGCGATCTGGACGCTGGAGGAGGACAGTTCGCTGATTTCGCCGGCCGCGTTGCCGCTGCGCTCGGCCAGCTTGCGCACTTCAGCCGCCACCACGGCGAAGCCCTTGCCGTGCTCGCCGGCCCTCGCCGCCTCGATGGCGGCGTTAAGGGCCAGCAGATTGGTCTGGCGGGCGATCTCTTCGATGATGCCGATTTTTTCGGCGATCTGCTTCATGGCGCCCACGGTCTTGGCCACGGCTTCGCCGCCGTTTTGGGCGTCGGAAGCGGTTTTGAGCGCCATCTGTTCGGTCTGTTTGGCGTTGTCGGCGTTCTGGCGGATGTTGGCGGCCATCTCTTCCATGGACGAGGAGATTTCCTCGACGCTGGCCGCCTGTTCGGTCGCGCCCTGGGACAGGCTCTGGGTGGTGGCTGAAAGCTCCTCGGAGCCCGAGGCCACGTTTTCCGCCCCGGACTGCACCTGCCCGACCACTTCGCGCAGCTTTTCGATCATGTGGCGCAGAGCCTTGGCCAGATCGCCAATCTCGTCTTTCTGGTCGATGTCGATGCGCTGATTGAGATCGCCGGCAGCCAGGCCTTCGGCGGCGCGCACGCCAAGGAGAATGGGCCGCGTGATCATGCGGGAGATGACGATGCCCAGGAGCAGGGCCAGCACCACGCCAAAGCCGATGCCGATGAGGGAAATCATCCTGGCTTTGGCAGCGGCGGCTTCGCCTTCGTCCTGGCTCTTTTCGGCGTCGGCCACGGACAGGGTGATGAGCCGGTCGAGGAGTTCGAAGCAGCGGATCTGCTTGTCGCGCACTGTGACCATGGCGTCCTGGCGCATCCGGCCATAGATTTCCTCGACCCGTCCCACTTCGTCGGCCATGAGGTTGAACTGGGCCACGGTCTGTTCCACGGGGTCGTGAAC
>JAEZEM010000427.1 GCA_023417745.1 Pseudomonadota bacterium | reverse complement strand
GTGGCAGCTCGACCGCCGCTTCGAACCCAACATGGCCCAGTCCGACCGCGACAAGCTCCTCCACGACTGGCAGCGCGCCGTGGCCCGCAGCAAGGCCTGGATCGAAGCCTAATCCCGAACAATTCCGCATCCGACGCCAAGGGGCGCGACCATCAGGTTGCGCCCCTTTTTCTGGCTTGCGAAAGGCCGCCGAATCTGCTCCCATCCGGCTCGCGACGCCCCTTTCCCGCTCTACCAAGCTTGAGGCTTCCCATGACCACCGCCATCCCCGACGACGCCGAAAATCTATCGCGACTCGACCATCCCTCACGGCTTTTTGTCGAGACAACCTCCCGCTGCAACCTGCGCTGCGCCATGTGCGTCAAGCATTCCGGCCACGGCGTGCAGGCCGAGGGCGACATGTCGCCGGAGACGTTTCGCGCCCTGGAGCCGGCGCTCCCCAAGCTCGACGCCCTTATCCTCAACGGCATCGGCGAACCGCTGCTCCACCCCCGCCTGGAGGCGTTCGTTAAGACCGCCAAACAGGCCATGCCCACCCACGGCTGGGTCGGGTTTCAGACCAACGGCCATCTCCTGACCCGGGCCAGGGCCTCATCGCTATTCGCCGCCGGCTTGGACAGGATCTTTCTTTCCGTGGACGCCGCCTCCCAGGAGCTTTTCCAAACCGTCCGGGCCGGCGGCAGTCTGGGCCATGTGGAACGCGCCCTGGCCGCCTTGGCCGAAGCCAGGCAAGCCCATCCCGGCCGTAAGCTGGAAGTCGGCGCGGAGTTCGTGGTCATGCGGGACAATCTGGCCGAACTGCCGGGCATGGTCTCCTGGCTGGCCGCCCGGGGCGCAACCACCCTGGTCGTGTCCCATTTGCTGCCATTCAGCCCTGCCCTGGCCACGCAGCCGCTCTTTGGCGTCAATACGCGGCAGGCCAAGGCCTACTACGAAGCGTGGTCGGGCACGGCCAGGGACAACGGGCTGTCCCTGGAACAGTATTTCCAGATTGCCTGGAAGTACCACAAGACTCCGCAAGAACAGGGGCTGGTCGATTTCGTCCAAGAGATGGTGTTTACAGCCGTGAAACACGACATCCCCTTTCAGGTAACCAACAGCATCGTCGGCGAGGATCTCGGCCAGACGGAAGCGGTCTTCGGACAAGCCCAGGCCGTGGCCGAGGGGCTTGGCCTCCGGCTTGTCCTGCCGCCGGTCCGACCGGTCAACGGCCAAGCCTGTCTGGGCGTCAAAAACGGCGGGATGTTCGTCGCCTGGGACGGCAAGGTCTCCCCGTGCCATTTCCTGTGGCGCAGTTTTTCCTGTTATTTCTACGGCCGCGAAAAGCAGGTCGGCCACAAGGTCTTCGGGGATCTGACCAGGCAATCCCTGGCCGCCGTCTGGAACGACCCGGCCTACAGGGCCTTCCGCGAAGACGTGATGCGCCGGCGCTACCCCCATTGCCCGAGCTGCAACGTCTATCCCTGCGAGGACATCAACAGTCTCGATTTCGAAAACGATTGCTACGGCGAGACCGTCCCTTGCGGCGACTGCCTGTGGAGCATGGGGCTTTTGCAGTGCATGGGGCAGGAAGACCTTGACGGCGAGTTCCAGGAAGACGCCTCGGCCCCGGGCGAAGCCCTGCCCTGCGGTCGGTTCCGGTTTGAGGCGCGGAGCGGCGATCTGCCGCCATCCTGACCTGACGCGGCGGGGATGGCCGGCCCGCGCCGCGCGTCCCCGCCGCCAAACCGGCATCGGCCCAAGGCCAGCCGGTCATCGTCCGCCTGGACGCTTCACGTCTCTTTCCCTATGGGATCACCGCCGCTCAAGCCTTCTGACGCCCGCCGCCTCCTCCGTCGCTCAACCCAGTGCGCGCTCCACAATCTCCGTCAGCTCGGCCGTGGTCAGCGCCAGGGGATTGCCCTGCATGCTGCTGGCCCGGGCCGCCTTCTCCACCACCATGGGGATGTCGCCGTGGGTCAAGCCCAGAGCCGTCAACGTCGGCGCGCCCAGACGGCGGCAGAGTTCCGCCAGCCAGGCCGCCCCGTCCTCGGGCGAAGCCTCCGGCCGGCCGGTCAGAATGGCCGCCGCCTGGGCGTAAGCGGCCAGCCGCCCCGAACCCGGATCGCGCTGGTGCAGCGCGGCGATGTTGACCGCGACAACCGCCGGCAGCAGGCTGGCGCAGACCTGCCCATGGGGCGCGGCGAAAAGCCCGCCGATGGGCGCGGCAAAGCCGTGCACCGCCCCGAGCTTGGCGTTGGCCAGGGCCAGGCCGCCATAAAGGCTGGCCAAGGCCATGCCCTCCCGGGCAGCCATGTTCGCCCCGTCGTCGTAGGCGGCGGCCAGACAGCGCGCGGCCAGACACAACCCGTCGCGGCACAGGGCGTCGGTCAGGGGATTGGCTTTGATGGAGACGAAAGATTCCAGCAACTGCGTCAGGGCGTCCAAGCCCGTGGCGGCGGTGACGGCCGGCGGCATGGAAACCGTCAGCTCGGGATCGACCAGGGCTACCGTCGGCAGCATCATGGCCGAACGCAGGCTCACCTTCACCCGCTCGTGAGGGGCGGTCAGCACGGCGTTGGCCGTGGCCTCGGCCCCGGTGCCGGCCGTGGTCGGCACGGCCACATGGGGCAAGGGCCGCTGGGTGATGGGCCGCCCGGCCCCCACCACTTCCAAATAGTCGTAAGGATCGCCGGGATTGGTCGCCAAGGCGGCCACGGCCTTGCCGGCGTCGATGGCCCCGCCGCCGCCGACGCTGACGACGACCTCGCAGCCGGCCTGCCGACACAGGGCGACGCCGGCCTTGGCTATGTCCACCGACGGCTCGCCAGCCACGGAAAAGAGCGTCACCCCAAGGCCGGCGGCGTCAAATGCCTGGACCAGCCCGGCATGGCGGCCGGGACTGGCCCCGACGACGAGCAGGACGCGTTTGCCCAAGGGCGCGACAAGGGACGGCAGGCGCGCGGCCTGGCCGGGACCAAAGACAATCTTGGCCGGTGCGGCGAATTCGAAGTTCATGATGCCCTTATGGCCTCTGCTCTCCCTGCAGGCAACCCCTGGCCGCCAAAAAAAGGAACCCCCCGGCCGGGTTAAGCGGGAGGTTCCAAGGGAGCCCGGGAGGGTAACCGGGCAACACTTCGGCGCGGCTCGCGGCAGGGTGCTCCCCGCGCCGAAGAAGGCAGCGAACAAAGACGTAAGAGGCCTCCGGCGGCCGGGGGGAATCATTCCCCCCGGACCCCCTGAATGGTGATAAAGGGTGCGGCGTTACCGCTGAGCACAAGGGAACGTTCGGTTGCCTGTCCGAATACTCGCCTCTAGCCCAGCGACGCTGAGTTGCTACGCCTCTTCGGCCTGGCGCTTGAGCCGGGCCATGAGGTCGATGCGAAACTCCTTACGATCAAGGGCCACCATGTAGGGGTTGTCGGAAAACCGCAGCGAATCCACCGGGCAAGTCTTGGCGCATTGGCCGCAAAGGCTGCACAACGAGAAATCCACGATGACCGCGCCGGGCGTCTTGCTGCCCTTTTGCGGAGCCGGTCCCATGACCACCGGCGCGTCCTGCTCCCCTTCCTTGGCCGGAACCGGACACAGGATGGTCAGGCAATCCGACGGGCAGGCCTTGACGCAGGCCCCGCAAGCCACGCAGCGCGGCACGCTGGGGGCGTCTTCCTTGCCCACGAGTTCGACATGGCCCCGGAAGGTCGACAGGTTGTCGACCTCTTGCTTGGGATAGATCACCGTCACCTGGGGCTGGCAAAAGGCCTTGCCCGTGATGCCAAGGCCGATAAACAGGCTTTTGAGGCCGGTATAGGCTTCCTCGAACAGTTCACTCACCGACATGTCAGCCTCCGATGCCCTTGATGATGACCACCAGCGCCAGATCAATAATCGCCAGCGGCGTGAGCCACTTCCAGCTGAGATTGAGCAGCTGGTCGAAACGCACGCGGGGGTAGGTCCAGCGCATCCAGATCATGAGCAGCAATATGGCGTAGACCTTGACCAGAAACCACAGGATGCCGGACAAGAACGGCCCCTGCCAGCCGCCAAGAAACAGCGCGGCGGCCACACCGGAAACCACGATCATGTTGGCGTATTCGGCCAGGAAGAACAGGCCAAAGCCCATGCCGGAATATTCCGTGTGGAAACCGGCCGTCAGCTCGGATTCGGCCTCGGGCAGATCGAAGGGGGCGCGGTTGGTCTCGGCCACGGCGCAGACCAGGAAGATGAAAAAGGCCAACGGGTTCTGCACGCCGTACCACTGCCAGGGCCAACCGCCCTGCTGGCTCGTGATCTCGTAGAGATCCAGCGACCCGGCGGTAATGGCGACAGACATGACGGCCAACAGCAGCGGCACTTCGTAGGCCACGGACTGGGCCACGGCCCGGGCCGCGCCAAGAAGCCCCCATTTGTTGTTGGAGCCCCAGCCGGCCAGGATCAGCGACAGCACGCCCAGACCCGAGAAGGCCAGGATCAGCACCAGGCCGATGTTCAGGCGCATGGGCGCGAGGTTGGGGTCAAAGGGCAGCGGCAGGAAGCACACCGTCACCGGGGCGAAAGCCAAAAGCGGCGCGGCCCAGTAGAGGTACTTGTCCGCGCCGGCCGGCATGGCCAGCTGCTTGCCGATGAGTTTGACCGCGTCCACGATGGGCTGGAGCAGGCCGTAGGGGCCGACGTGCAGGGGGCCGGGCCGCAACTGCACATGGCCGGCCACCTTGCGCTCCACCCAGACGAGGACGAGGCCGTTTAAGCCCACGAAGGCGAACACGCACAACAGCCCGACGACGAGACGCGTCAGGGGATGGTCGAAGCTCAAAAGGTCGGGGCTCATCGGTCAATCTCCGGGATGACGAGGTCCAGGCTGCCCAGGATGGACACGGCATCGGCCAGAAGGGTTCCCCTGGCCAGCTCGCAGAAGACGCTCAGGTTGGAGAAGCCCGGGGCGCGCAGCTTCACGCGGTACGGCTTGGGGCCGCCGTCGGAGCGCACGTGGACGAGGATCTTGCCGCGCGCGCCTTCCACGGCGTAGCAGGCCTCGCCCTTGGGGGGCTTTAGGGTCTTGGGGGCCTTGGCCGAACAGGGGCCGTCCGGCAGGCTGGAAACGGCCTGGTCGATAATGTCGCAGCTCGTTTCCACCTCGTCCATGCGCACCATGTACCGGGCCATGGCGTCGCCCTGGCTGTAGGCCGGGATGCGGAAGTCGAACTTGCCGTAGACGCTGTAGGGTTCTGCCCGGCGGGTGTCCACAGGCGCGCCCGAGCCCCGGATGACCGGTCCCGTGGCCCCGTAGCGCCGGGCCAGATCCACGTCCATCTCGCCGATGCCTTCGCAGCGTCCGCGCAGGATCACGTTGTCCGTGACCAGATCGCGGTACATGGGCAGCCGCGAGCGCAGGTGCTTGGTGAAGGCCAGGCAACGGGCGGCGAAGTCGTCCGGCACGTCGTTGTAGACGCCGCCGAAGGTGAAGTAGGAGTAGGTCAGACGCGAGCCGGTGACGGCCTGCAGGATGTCCAGGAGGATTTCCCGGTCATCGAAGGCGTACATGATGGGGGTAAAGGCCCCGAGGTCGAGGAGATAGGCCCCCCACCACAGGAGGTGGGAGCTGATGCGGTTGAGTTCGGTGACGGCCACGCGGATATGCTCGCCGCGCTCGGGCACCTCGATGCCGGCCAGACGCTCGACGGCCCCGGCGTAGGCCCAGTTCCAGGCCATGGCATGGAGGTAGTCCACCCGGCCCATGTTGGGCATGAACTGGAAGTAGGTCTTTTGTTCGGCCATCCATTCGTGCATCCGGTGGATGTAGCCGAGCACGGGTTCGGCCCGCACGATGTACTCGCCGTCGAGCTCAAGCAGGATGCGCAGCACGCCGTGGGTGGACGGGTGCTGGGGTCCCATGCTCAGGATCAGCTTGTCTTCGGTGGGACCCGGCTCGAAGCGCACCGACGAGGGGTCGCGCGGCAATTGGGCGGTGTCAAAGGCTTGCATGAATCCTCCGCGCCTTAGGCGTCTTCGGTCTTGGCCGGTTTGACGGCCTTGACGGCGGCGGGTTTGGGCTTTTCCGCCTCGGGTTCGGCCAGGCCGCAGTCCACGAGGTAGCCAAGGGGCATGAGGTCGGCCAGGGACTTGCGGGCCTTGTCGGCCTTGATCAGCGGATGTCCCTCGAAGTCCTCGGGCAACAGCAGATAGTGCAGGTTGGGGTGGCCCTCGAAGCGTATGCCGTAGAAATCGAAGCATTCGCGCTCGTGCCAGTCCGCGCCCGGATAAACGCCGCTGATGGTCGGCAGGCTCGGGGCGTCGTGGGGGATCATGGCCCGCACCACGAGGCGGTTGGCTCCGTCCAGCAGGCTCAAGTGATAGGTGATCTCGAAGCCGTCCTGCAGATCGGAGGCCATGACGTCTTCGAGCAGATACCCTTCGGCGTCGAGAACGGCCATGGCCTGGGCGACCTTGGCGGCCTCCACGGTGACGGACAAGGTCATGCCGGTTTTGGCATGGTCCATGGGCGCGGAACACACCGGCCCCATCTTGGCGACAAAGGCCGGGATCATGACTGGCCTCCCTGGGGAACCTGCCACCACCGCCGTCCGGTCATCTTCTCCTGGATGGCGAAAAGGCCTTCCAGCAGCGCCTCGGGACGGGGCGGACAGCCGGGCACGTACACGTCGACCGGGATGAGCGTGTCCACGCCCTGGATGACGTTGTACTGGTTTTCGATGTTGAACGGGCCGCCGGAGATGGCGCAGTTGCCCAGGGCCATGACGTAGCGCGGGGCCGGCATCTGCTCGTAGAGCCGCACCACGGCCGGGGCCATCTTCTTGTTGCCCGTGCCGGCCACGATCATGAGGTCGGACTGGCGCGGCGAGGGCCGGAAGACTTCCGCGCCGTAGCGGGCGATGTCGAAGCGCGCCATGCCGACAGCCATCATTTCAATGGCGCAGCAGGCCAGGCCGAAGGTCATGGGCCAGATGGACATGGCCCGGCAGACGTCCACCAGCTTCTGGACCGCCGGTTGGGCGATCAGGGCCGGATCGACCGTATTTACGGCCGGGGCGAGACTTGGATTTTGCGGGGCCATGTGAACACTCCCTTGCGCATGAAGTAGACGACGGCGGCGGCCAGCACCGCCAGAAACACCAACAGCTTAAACGTCGTGGCCAGTCCCTGGGGCGAAGCGTAGGCGGCGGCCACCGGGAAGAGGTAGAGGATGTCCACCTCGAAGGCCAAGAAGATCAGGGCGTAGAAGTAGTAGTTGATGCCGAATTTGATCCAGGAGTTGCCGTGGGTGGGCACGCCGCACTCGTAGGATTCGCCCATGGCTCCGCCGCGCGCCTTGGGGGCGAGCAGCAGCGAGCCGACCAGCGGGCCTGCGGCAAATAGGACGCCGCCCAGGAAAAAGAGCAGTATCGCCGCTTGCAGCCAAGTGAAAACCATGCGTCCTCTCCTCCTTTCGAAGTTGCGGTAACCGTGTCTCTAGGCGTTTGGACGCACGGTTACGGATGCAGCTGGCTAGCCGCCTGGGCGGCCAGATCGTACATGGGCGCGGGCAGGATGCCGAGCAGCAGCACCAGCACGGCCAAGGCCCCGCCAAAGATCAGGTAGCCGCGCGGCCAGACGATGGCCGGCGCGTCGGATTCGCCGGTGTAGGCATGGCGCACCAAGCCCAAGTAGTAGTAGATGGAGATGGCCGTATTGAGCACGGCCACGATGACCAGCCAGTGGTAGCCCTGGTCCCAGGCGGCCGAGAGCAGGAACAGCTTGCCGGCGAAACCGGCGGTGGGCGGCAGCCCGACCAGGGAGAAGGCGGCCACGGCCAGAATCATGGCCAGGGCCGGGGCGCGCTTGTACAGGCCGTCGAGGTCGTCCAGGCTCGGGTTCTCGTCGTTTTTGGCGATGGCGCACACGACGTAGAAGGCGGCCAGATTCATAAGGATGTAGGCCAGGCTGTAGAAGGCGGCGGCCGACATGCCGGCGGCCGAACCGGCGGCAAGGCCGAGCATCACGTAGCCGGCGTGGGCCACCGAGGAGAACCCGAGCAAGCGCTTGAGGTCGCGCTGGACCAGGGCGGCCAAGTTGCCGGCGGTCATGGACACTGCGCCCAGGATAGCCAGGATGGTGGTGACCTCAAGATGCGGGGCCACGAAGGCGGCCAGCCGCACCAGCACCACCACGGCCCCGAGCTTGGGAATGGTGGCCACGTAGGCGGCGGTTTCGTTTTTCGCGCCCTGGTAGACGTCCGGGCACCAGAAGTGGAACGGGAACAGCGCCAGCTTGTAGAAGAAGCCGGCCAGGAACAGGGTCAAGCCAATGACGGCCATGGGCGCATCGGCAAAGCTCCAGGACGTGGCGGCCAGACCCGACAGGTAGGTCGTGTGCTTGGCCGCGATGATGTAGGACAGGCCGAAAAGGGCCAGAGCGGTCACGGCCGCGCCAAAGAGGATATACTTGATGCCGGCCTCGGCCGCCCGGCGATCCTTGCCGCGCAGCGGAATCAGGGCATAGAGGCTGTAGGAGGACAGCTCCAGGGCCAGGTAGAGGGTGATGAGCTCCACGCAGGAGGCGAGCAGCATCAGCCCCCAGGCCGACAGGGCCAGAAGCATGAAGTAGTCCGGGGTCAGGTCCTTGCCTTCCTTGTTGCCAGCGGCGATGCCCGTCACCACGGCGAACCCGAAGGCAATCAGCAGTTTAAAGAACTGCGACAGGCCGTCGAGCTTGTAGGCGGCGTAGAAGAACTCGCCGCGTTCGCCCAGGGCAAACAGCGCGGCCAGGACGCCAAGGCCGGCGGCCATGGGCAGCCAGGAGGCCACCGACTGCTTCTTGTCGCTTATGCTGGCGACAAAAAGGGCGCACACCAGACCCAACAGCCACAGTTCGGGCAGAAGCGAGAAGATGCTCATGGATGCTCCTTGGAGACGGCGTCGGCGGCCTCGGCCACGGCCAGGGGCGCGGCCAGGTTAAACCGCTCGGCCATGGGCATGTCCTTGTGCAGTCCCATGGCCGTGTTCTTGGCCTCCATGGCGGACAGCACCCGCGTGATGGAGGGCTCGATGGTTTTGATGCAAAGGGCCGGGGCCAGGCCGATGTAGAAGACCAGGATGCCAAGGGGCGCAAGCGCCGCCCACTCGCGCAGCCCCAGATCGCCCCAGGACGGCTTATAAGCGGCCGGTTCGCCCCAGGTCACCCGCTGGAGCAGGCGCAGCATGTAGGCGGCGGCCAGCATGGCTCCGGGCACGGCGGCAAAGCCGACCCAGGGGTTGCCCTGGAAAGCGCCGATCAGGACCAGCA